>CAMNZV010000229.1 GCA_946575275.1 uncultured Clostridium sp.
CAAATTGTAACAAAAACAAGAAATACAGATAAGGTTACTTTAGGCGCAAGCCCTAGAGGTTCATTGGCATTATTATGGGCAAGCAAAGCCTATGGATTTATACAAGGTAGAGATTATGTAATACCAGATGATGTTGTTGAAATGGCAAAGGATGTTTTAGCCCATAGAATTATATTATCATCATCTTCAAAAGTAAAAGGCATCACTGCAAAAGAAATAATAAATGAATGTACACATAAGGCTATACAAAGTACAAGTAAGGTGTTTTAATGAAAAGAATATTATCATATATATCTGTTGTGTTTTTAACCTTTATTTTTGTATATATCTTTCCAGTATATGAAGTATATATTTTATTTTATATGTTACTTCTAATACCTTTTTTTGATGCTATAACATTTATATATTTTCAGAAACCTATAGAAATGGAGGTAAGTGTATCAGATTTGGAAATAGAAAAGGGTGATGATGTAGAATATAGGGTTATATTTAAAAATAGAGGTTTTTTACCAGTACCTTTTATAGACTATGAAATAAGTTATTCAGAAAACTTAGAAAATGAATGGATTAATTTTCAAAGAATATCTATTTCACCAAGAAAAACTATTGTGGAAGTATTAAAATTTAAAGGAATTCATGTTAGTGAAGGTTATTTAAATTTAAATGAAATTAAATTACTTAGTATTTTTGGACTTTTCAGAGGTGAGTTTAAATTTAATGGAAACAATAAAATTGTAATTAAACCAAAATGCTATGGTGTAGAGGGAATTGAAAAATACATTGAAAATACCTTTAGTATAGAGGATGAGGACAATTGTAGTGAGTATATTTATACAGGTGAGGCAGGTCATGAATATAAAGAATATACCCCTGGAGATCCATTAAATAGAGTAAATTGGAAGCTTTCCTCTAAGGAAAATAATAAATTAATTATAAGAAAAAGTATAACTGAACTTAGAAGTAATAAAACAATAATAGTGGACCCTTTAGTAATTAAAAATGAAGATTTTTATAATAATTTAGATTTACTTTTTGAAGGTACAATATCTATTATTAACGAATTTATTTCAGATGATTATGAAGTGAGTGTACTATATAAAGATAAGGGTAGATGGTTAGAAAAAAAGATTAATAGTAGCTATGAAATTGAAGAATTGCAAAAGTTATTATCTAGAATTAATATAGTTTGGGATAGTAATTCAAATAGATTTAATGGACTACCTGCTTTTTTAAATACTGAAAATAATGTTATAATAATGTCTACTAATAATGACAATGATATAAAAAGGCTAATAAAGGAAATAAAGAATGTGAATGAAGCTATAAGTATTGTAAGTAATCTTAGAGATAATATAATAGAAAATCAATATTATTTAAGTGAAGATTATAGGCTAATTGGGGTAAAATAATGAGAAAAATATTAATAAATTTAAAAAATAATTTAGTAGCCTTAATGTTTACTATTTTAGGAATAGAATTAATTTTTGAATCAATATATGGAGAATATAAGTTTGGATTTGTAATTTCAATTATTTTTCTTACAACTATTTTTTTCTGTTTTTTCGACAAAGTTAAAGAAGTTGGGAATAAGGGGCCTTTATTATATATTCCCTTAGCAATAATAATTATATTTCTTTCAACAATACTAATATATACTTCTTCAGATATGGAATCTGTAGGTTTTTTACCTTGGCTATTTAATGGAGGTACACAAAATGGAGAAATATATGGATATATAATGGCATCCTTATTACTTATAACATTTTTGTTTTCTTCAATGTTGTATTATTTTTTAATTGTAATAATAAGAATGCCTGTATTATTATTATTATTTTTTATTGTAGCCATATTAAATATAAGATTAACATATATAAAGGGAAATCTTATATTAATTGCATTTTTGTTAAATTTTCTATTGTTATTCTTTGAAAATACTAAGGTGAAGGCATTACCAGATATTGCTATTATAAGAAGTAGAAAAAGGGATATTAACTTTGCCGGTTTAATTGTTCTTTTAATTATGTTTATTATTGCAATAGCACTTCCCAATATTAAATTTCCTAAAATAAATGCTCTTGAAGATATAAAGCGAGTATTAAATTATAATGGGGATACTGGTAAGAATGGAAGTTTTATTGTAGGGCAAGGGAATAGAAGCATTAATGAATCTAATAATTTTGATGACGATTCAGTGCTATATAGCTTTATAGGTGATAATCCTAATTATTTAATTAGTCAAACATATAATAGATATAAGGATCAACAATGGGAAAATGATGATCCTCAAAGTAATTCAGTAATTAAGATAAATTCAAAGGAAAGAAATTTACTTTTTGGCACTACAGAAGAATATTTAAAAAAATATGATGGAGTTAGTTCAATGCTTTTAAATGCAAAGGATGCAAAAACTGATGATTCATTAAAAAAGTCACTAACTATTAGACCAGAAAGTGCAGCTGTAAAATTTATACCACATCCTGAAAATACTGTATTATCATATTCTAATGAAAATACAGATGGAGTTTATTTTGATATAAGGAATATATTATATAAAGATGAGTTATTTGGGGTAAATGATAGTCTGAATATGTTGTATATTAGTGAATATCCAATGGAAAATAGCAAACAAGATATTGTAATTAAAAACTTTGATAGAAGTGAATTAGTGTTAATTAAGGGTTTAAGTGAAGATACTTCTAATTTGGATAATTATAAAACTGTTCATAATTATTATTTAATAAATAATAGACTTTTAAATGACACTATTAATAGCGAAGTAAAAGATTTAGCTAATGAAATTGTACAAGATTCTAAATCTACCTATGATAAGGCAAAGGCAATAGAAGAATATTTTCATAGTGGTGAATACCTGTATGATTTAGAATTGCCAGAGAAAAATCCTGTATATAAAGATTATATAGACTATTTTATATTAGAGGGAAAAACAGGATATTGTGTTCAATATGCAACAGCTATGACATTAATGTGTCTTGAAGAGGGAATAGCTGCAAGATATGCTGAAGGTTATGTTGTTTCAGAAAGTGATAAGTCTCAAAATGGGAGATACTTAGTTACAGCCAATAAGGGACATGCTTTTGTTGAAGTGTATATAGAAGGATATGGGTGGAAAATATTTGATCCAACTCCTGGTCTTTCAAATGGAGAGAGTAATAATGTAGATGAAGATAAGGTAAGTATTAATAAAGAAAATAAATCTTTAGATTTATCTTTGATAACTAATATAATGGTAGTATTAATAGTAATAATACTGTTAGTTGGAATATTGTTTTTATATATTTATTTAACTAAGAGGAAAAGATTTATTAAAGGTGTTAGAAAAAGAAATCCTAATGAAGCCTTAGAAATAATTATAAACAACTCAATTAAGGAGTTAAAGAAAGCAGGTATAGAACCAAACAAAATGGAAACCTTATTGAAGTTTTCAATAAGAGTGGATAAAGAATATGGATTTAACTTAAGTGAAATAGTGAATATATATTATTTAAATAAATATAAGGAAATTATTGTAGGATTTGAAGATGTAGATAAGGCAATTTCAGTTGAACAAAAGATTTTTGATGAATTTAATTAAAAGTATAATTGCAAAAATTAAATATTTAAGGAGATAATTAATGAAAAAATATTTTGAAGAAGTAGATGTTTTAAAAGGAATAGCAATATTACTAGTTTTATTAGGACATTCATTTATTTTATATCCAATAAACTTATTAAATTATAGTTGGTGGAATACTATTTTTGAATATACACATTTAGTTCACATGGAATGATTCTTATTAATTTCTG
>CAMNZV010000230.1 GCA_946575275.1 uncultured Clostridium sp.
TATCTCATATCAAACTGTCCATTACCATTAGAAGCATTATGGAATTTATAATGCAGTGGCACATCAAAAAGTGAAATTCTACTATCTGTATCATCTATATATTTTTGCAAAACGTTAATATCATGATGCCAATATTCACCAACTGTGAATAGCTCTTTTCCACTTCTTTCTCTAAGCTCATCAATAAATTTTGTAATAAATAAATAGGATATATGCTTTATTGCATCTAGTCTTATTCCGTCAAACCCAACAGTATCTAAATACCATTTACCCCAATTTATTATTTCATTACAAGCTTCTTCATTTTGAAAATCAATATCCGCTCCCATTAAATAATCAAAATTTCCATGTTCTAAATCCACACAACTGTTCCATTTTTTATTTTTAAATCTATAAACAGCAGTTTTTTTATTTCTTTCATCATAGTCAACACCATCAAAATGACTGCTGTTCCATTTAAAATCTGAATACTTGTCCCCTCTCTCTGGGAAATCAAACTTAGTCCAAGCCTCTATTGTCTTTTCACCACTAATGGCTATATTTCTATTATTATAATCTTCCTCGAATACAATTACTTCTTCAGTTTCGTCTGCACCAATTTTATGATCAATTGAAATGTCAACATAACTATCAATATTTAGAGTCTTTAATTTGTTAATAGCCCTTAAGTACTCATCCTTACTTCCGTATTTTGTTTTAATTGAACCTTTTTGATTGAATTCTCCTAAATCATACATATCATATACTGAATACCCTACATCATTATTGCCATCCTTACCTTTATATGCTGGTGGCAACCATAATGCGGATATACCAATTTCTTTTAGATTTTCTGCCTCATTATAGATTTTCTCCCATAATGAAACCTCCTTTGGTAAATACCATTCAAAACATTGCATTAAAGTTCCATTTTCCATTTTTTTCACCTCATATTTTATTATCGTCCAGTTTTAAAATTTTATTCACTATAATAATTTTTTTGAGAATAATGTGGTATAATATACTGTATACTTTTGAAAGGAGAAAAAATATGAATTATATTAAAGGTTCTTACGGGTTTGATATTTTATCTATATTTTTGTTAATTATTTACTTTTTGCTTAGTATACCTTCTTATACAAGACCTATTTCTATATTTTTCTTGATTTATGTTCTTTTTAGAATGTTTTCAAAAAATACTTATAAACGTTCAAAGGAACTTGCTTTCTTTACTAACACAGTTAATAAAGTCCTTAGTAAATTTGGTAAAAGTATTCCATATACTAGAAATATAAGTTTAGATGAATATCTTTCTGCATTAGACTATAAAATAAAACAAAAGAAACAATTTAAAATTGTGAAATGTCCAAATTGCAAACAAAAATTACGTCTTCCAAGAGGTCAAAAAAAAATAATTGTTACTTGCAAAAAATGCTCCCATGAATTTAAATTAAAAACTTAAAATTTCTTGACTTAGGGGTTAAATGGCAATTATAATAATAGTAATAATTAAATATTTAATTTAGCAATGACAAGGAGAACTATATTTACTAATGCATAGAGAGAGAATGGATGGTGTAAATTCTCATGAGGTATATATATGTTGTAGCCTTTGAGCTTTTAATAGAAATCTATATTTATAGAAAGTAGAATTAAACGGAATGTCTACCGTTACAAGGACAATAATATCGGTAATTTAATTACCCGTATTATATTAAGTGCGTATTTTTACGAATTTAGGTGGTACCGCGATTATCTTCGTCCTATTAATAATAGGATGGAGTTTTTTTTATAAATTTATTAATAGGGGTGAAGAAAATGAAATATAGTGGAGCTGAAATCGTTATTAAATTATTAGAACAACAAAATGTAGAATATATTGCCGGAATTCCTGGTGGCTTTAATTTGCCAATTTATGATGCCCTTTATTTTAGCAAGATAAAACATATTCTTGCAAGACATGAGCAAGGTGCTGGCTTTATTGCTCAAGGTATTTCAAGAACAAGTAATAAAATTGGTGTATGTTTTGCAACATCTGGACCTGGTGCTACTAATTTACTTACTGCAATTGCAGATGCAAAACTTGACTCAATTCCTTTAGTTGCTATAACAGGGCAAGTGCCATTATCCTTTATTGGCACAGATGCTTTTCAAGAAGTTGATGCCTATGGACTTACCATACCAATTACTAAGCATAACTTCTTAGTTAGAAAAATTCAGGATCTTTTTTCTATAATACCAGAAGCCTTTAGGCTTGCAATTGAAGGTAGACCTGGTCCTGTTTTAATTGATATCCCAAAAGATATACAAACTGAAGTTATTGATATTGAAAACTTTGATTTCCCTACAAATAATACTCATAGAAGTTTATTTAGTGATAACACAGAATTTAATATTGAAGAAGTATGTGAAATGATAAATTCCTCTAAGAAGCCTATTATTTATGCAGGTGGTGGAATAATTAATTCAAATTCTTCTAAATTATTATATGATTTTTCAAAAAAGAACAATATTCCTGTTGCCTTAAGCTTAATGGGACTTTCAGCATACCCAAGCTCTGATGACCTTTATCTTGGCATGATAGGTATGCATGGGGCACCATATACTAACTACTTATTTAACGAAGCAGATTTAATAATTGCTTTAGGTGTACGTTTTGATGATAGAGCAACTGGTGCAATAGATAGTTTTTGTCCAAATGCTAAAATACTACATGTAGATATTGATGCCTCAGAAATAAACAAAATACGTCATTCTAATATATCTGTAGTTACAAATGTTTCAACTTTCCTTAATTCAATAATAGATAATATTAATTGTAATGAAAGAAAGGAATGGATCCAAACAATAAAAGATTTTAAATATAAATATCCACTTCCAGCTTATAATAGTAAATTGCACCCAGCTAATATTATTCCTCTTATAGGTGAAAGTGTTCCGCGTGATACTATTGTTACAACAGATGTAGGCGAACATCAAATGTGGACTGCACAAAGGTACCCATTTAAAATACCTAAAACTTTTATAACCTCTGGAGGTCTTGGAACTATGGGATTTGGATTACCTACAGCTATTGGATGTGCTTTAGAAAATCCTTATAAAACAGTTCTTTGCTTTAGTGGAGATGGTTCAATATTAATGAATATTCAAGAATTAGCTACCTTAGTTGACTACAACTTAAATATTAAAGTTATTATTTTAAATAACCATCACCTAGGACTTGTAAGACAGCAGCAAGAATTATTTTACAACAAACATTATATTGCATCAAAATTTATGTCAAATCCTGATTTTTGTAAAATTGCTGAAGGCTTTGGAATTAAAGGTTACAATATTGAAACCTTGGAAGACTTATCTTCATTAGATAATATTCTTAAATCCCCAAAGCCAGCTTTAATAAATATTTCAATTAATGATACAGAAATGATATTTCCTATGGTTTCTCCTGGGGGATCAAATATGGATATGATTGGCGGTGTTATAAATGAATAGTGAAAACTTATGTGTAGTTGAGTTAAGGGTTCGTAATCATGCTGGAGTAATGAGCCATATTACAGGCTTATTTGCAAGAAGAGCCTTTAACCTTGAAGGCATTCTTTGTAATAAGGTAGGTGATGGGAATACCAGTAAAATGCTACTTTTAGTAAAAAGGGATTCTACCTTAGAACAAATAATTAAACAATTAGAAAAACTTTATGATGTTTTATCCGTAGTTCTTCATAATGATTATGATTTTAATGTTTTTGAAATATAAAACCATTAACTTTTTATTAACTTTAGGATTATCTTATATTATTATATTAATCTTATATATA
>CAMNZV010000231.1 GCA_946575275.1 uncultured Clostridium sp.
GATATGTGGGGATTGATTAAATATTTAATAAGCTAAAAAACCTAGAAATTGCAAAATGCAATTCCTAGTTTTTTTAAGATAAGATAGTGTTAGTTAATGGTGGGATAACTTGTTTCTTTCTTGAAAGAACACCAGGTAGAAAAGCTGTATTTTCTTCTATTTTAACCTTAAATGTTTTTTCAACTACTTCTGGAATTTTTCCAACAACTAATATTTGAGAACCTTCATTTAAAATGTCAGTTAATAATAAAAGTATTAAATCAAATTTACCACTTGAAGCTTTGTCATTCATATATAGTAGCATTTCATCTTTTAATGGCATAAATCCTTCAATATCCATAGTATTAACTTGTGCAACACCAATTTTATAATCACCTATATTAAAAGGTTTAAAATCTTGATTGTATATTTCCTCTACTGTTTTACCTTGAAGTGAAGTACCTGCTTTGAACATTTCTTTTGCAAAAGCTGAAATATCTTTTATGCCAGCTATTTTTGCTAATTTATTGCATATCTCCTTGTCTTGTTCTGTACAAGTTGGACTTCTAAATAATAATGTATCTGAAATAATAGCACCACATAATAGTCCAGCTGCTTGTTTTGAAGGTTCAAGACCTCTTTCAAAGAAACATTTTGAAACTATTGTTGAAGTACTTCCAAGAGGTTCATTTCTAAAGTAAATTGGGTTTCCAGTTTGAATATCAGCTACTCTATGATGATCAATAATTTCAAGAATTTCTGCATCACCTAAGCCATCTACTGATTGACCTCTTTCATTGTGATCTACTTGAATAACCTTTTTCTTGTAATTTGAAATTAAATGGAATCTAGAGATTGTACCAATAACTTTACCATCTGGTGTAGTAACAGGGTATGAACCATATCTTGTTTCTATCATTCTATCTTTAATATCATCTACTAATTCATCAGTTCTAAAGGAAACTAGGTTATCTTTAGCCATAACATAGTCTACAGGAATACTTTGAACTATAAGTCTTGCAGCATTAAATGAATCATGTGGAGTACTAATAACTGTAACATTATTTTCTTTTGCATATTCAATTAAATCATTCGATAGAGTATGTGAACCAGTAATAATTAATAGTGATACCTTTAGAGAAATTAGCTCCTTATGTATTTCAGGTCTATCACCTACAATTGCAATATCAGAAGTATTAACTATTTCTTTCATACTTTGAGATTCCATAGCAATTACTGATATTTTTCCTTTAAAATCATCCTTATTTTTTTCAGTAAATATTTCTGTGGCATTTAGTGCAGATATTATATTTGACAGGGGTGTTTTACTTTTGTTTAATATAGCATTATCCCAAATATCCATATAAGATGAAGCTAAATTTGATATAGATAGTACACCTAATAAATGTTTATTATTATCTGCAACAGGTAGAGATTTTATATTTTTACTTTTCATTTCATCCCAAGCTTCTCTAAGTGAAACTGTAGGAAGAACGGGTTCTACACTATCTATTTTTAAATCTTCTACTTTAAGTCTTACTGTTTCTAAAAATTCAGGAGCCTTAGCGCCAAAATAATCTAAAATAAATTGAGTTTCTCTATTTACATTTCCAAGTCTTACTGGAACTGCTGGAACTTCACTTGTTCTATTTTTAAGTTCTGCATATCCATAAGCTGCGCATATAGAATCTGAATCTGGGTTTTTATGTCCAGTTATATAAATTACGTTTCTCAATGATTTTACCCTCCTTAGTTATATAAATTACCAACTATTATTTTAAAACTAATATGTAAAAATGTAAAGTAAAAAGAAAGGTTGTATTTTTATATTTTCCCAGAACATTCTAAATTAACAATAAGGAAAGTATATATAAAATAGACTTATTAATTAAGGAGGAGTATATGTGTTACAAGAAAAGAGTTCTATTATTGGATTAACAACTAAAGAAGCTGATAAAAGATTAAAAGATTATGGGTTAAATGAATTAGAACATAAAAAAAAGGTATCGAAGGGTAAAATATTTTTGGCTCAATTTAATGATTTTATGGTTTGGGTATTGCTTTTTGCAACAATAATCTCATGGATAATGGGGGATACTGCTGATGCAGTTACAATTATTATTATTGTATTAGTTAATGCATTTTTAGGGTTTATTCAAGAGTTTAGAACAGAAAAATCTTTAGAGGCATTAAAAAAACTTTCAGCACCAACTTGTAAAGTTTTTAGGGATGGAAATTTAAAGATTATTAATTCTTGTTTTTTGACAATTGGAGATGTGGTTATTTTAGAGGCAGGAGATAGAATACCAGCAGATGGTTTCTTTATAGAAACCTCAGGTGTTACTGTTGATGAATCTATATTAACTGGAGAATCTGTTGGAGTTGTTAAGGAAAGTAATAAAAATAGTAATGGTGCCTTTATGGGAACAATTTTACTTAAGGGAAAGGGATTGTTTAAGGTATCTTCTATAGGTATGAAAACGGAAATGGGTAAGATTGCAAATTTGTTAGATAATATTAAAGAAGAAAAATCTCCCCTTAAAGAAAAATTAGAATCTCTAGGTAAAATATTAGTAGTATTATGTTTAATTATTTGTTTTGTTGTGACTATACTTGGTATATTTAGGGGAAATGATATAGGAGAAATGTTTTTACTTGGAGTAAGCCTTGCAGTTGCTGCAATTCCAGAGGGACTAGCTGCCATTGTAACAGTTTCACTTGCATTAGGAGTTTCAAGAATGCTTAAGAGAAATGCTTTAATAAGAAAACTGCCAGCAGTTGAAACATTAGGCTGTCCATCTATTATTTGTTCAGATAACACAGGAACATTAACACAAAACAAGATGAAAGCAAAGGAAGTTTACTTAAATGGAAAAGTCTATAATTTAGAAAAGGAAAAATTAACTGATAGCCAAATTCTTATGAAGTCATTGGTTTATTGTAACGATTGTAATTATAATTATTCATTTACTAGCATTGATAAGGCTGTTACAGGAGATCCCACTGAAACAGCATTAATAAAATTATTTTTCAATGATGTTTCAGCACTTGAAAAGTTTAATAAAAATGTAAAGAGAGTTTATAATATACCTTTTGATTCAACAAGAAAAATGATGTCTGTAATTATAAAAGATGGAAGTACTGAGAAGTGTTATGTAAAGGGGGCCCCTGAAAGAATTTTAGATAAGTGTAGCTATATTTTAGAAAATAATAAAGTTAAACCCTTTACTTATGAAAAGAAAAGACAGGTAAATCTATTTATTTCAGCTATGTCAAAAAGAGCACTTCGATGCATTGCAGCTGCCTATAAAGAAGATAGTATTTCACATAGTGAAGCTGTAGAAAATAATTTGATATTTGTTGGTGTAGTTGGAAGTATGGATCCTCCAAGAAAGGAAGCCCGTGATGCAGTTTTAAAATGCAAGCTTGCAGGTATAAAACCTGTTATGATAACTGGAGATCATAAGGATACAGCAATTGCCATAGCTAAAAATTTAAGTATACTAAATAATGATAATCAAGTTATGACAGGGGATGAACTTGAAAAAATAAGTGACAAGGAATTGGAGAAAAGTGTTAATAAGGTTAGAGTATTTGCAAGGGTATCTCCAAAGCATAAATTAAGAATAGTAAGGGCATTTAAGAAAAATGGTAATATAGTTGCCATGACAGGTGATGGAGTAAATGATGCACCAGCAATTAAGGAAGCTGATATTGGAATATCTATGGGTATATCTGGAACAGATGTGACAAAAGAAGCATCCTCTATGATATTAATGGATGATAATTTTGCAACAATAGTATCTGCAGTAGAA
>CAMNZV010000232.1 GCA_946575275.1 uncultured Clostridium sp.
GGAATAGCAACAAATGAATGTTATGGTTGTACCTTCTTGGTATGCTTCTGAAGAAAATAAAGTCCATGGTAGTTTTTTTAAGGAACAATTTTTGGCACTTCAAAGAAGTAATGTAAATATAATTGTAGCTTATAATGAAATATGGCCTTTAAACAAAATTAAGAAAAACAAGGGTAAAATTGGAATATCCTTTCATATAGAGGATGAACTTAAGGTTTATAGATATAGAAATTATAATTTTCTACCTAAAAATCAAAATATGTTTCGGATTTTTAATAAGAGAATGGAAAAACTATACCTTGAAATTGTAAAGAGGGAAGGAAAAATTCACCTTATTCATGCTCATTCTGCTTTTTTTGGAGGTATTTCCGCAGCTTATGTTGCAAATAAATATAATATTCCCTTAGTTTTAACGGAGCACAGTTCATTAAGGGATAGCTTATATGTAAAAGAATCTTATAAAAAGTGGATTTATAACACATATAATAGGACTGATAAACTAATTGCAGTTAGTAATTCTTTGAAAAGAGAACTTGAAAATTATACAGATAATAATATTACTGTAATTCACAATATGGTGGATACAAATAATTTTAAGGTAATGAACACTAAGAAAAAAAACAAAACATTAACCCTTTTTTCTTTAGCTTATTTAGTTCAAGGTAAGGGAATGGAAAATCTTATTATAGCTTTTAAAAATGCCTTTAAGGATGAGGATGTCAGATTAATTATTGGAGGAGATGGCATTTTAAAAGAGCATCTTTGTCATATGGTAAATGAGTTAAATCTTCAAAATCAAATAAGTTTTTTAGGTCCATTAAGTAGGAAAGAAGTATCAAGGGAAATGCAAAATTGTGATGGGTTTGTATTAGCTTCAGAACATGAAACCTTTGGAATGGTATATGTAGAAGCCATGGCATCAGGCAAACCAGTTCTTGGTACAAAGAACGGTGGGGCTGAAGATATTATAAAAGATTATAATGGTATAATAGTTGAAAATAAAAATATTATTGCATTAGAAAATGGTCTGAGGGAATTTGCACAGAAACTAGATTATTATAATAGTGAATTAATTTCTAGAAAGGCCTTTGAGGATTTTGGTGAAGAAAGAATAATAAAAAAAATAAAGTATATATATAAAGAACTAACTAAGGAGGAAAATTATGGACTTTAAGCAATATAAAATGGAAGAATTTATAGTGGATTTAGCCTCATCTAAACCAACACCAGGAGGTGGAAGTGTTGCAGGTCTTGTAGCTGCATTAGCTGGAAGTTTGAATTCTATGGTATATTCACTTACAGTAAATAAAAAGGCATTTGAAAATTTAGATATTCAAGATCAAAAAATAGTTCTTGATTTTAAAGAGGCTTCAGATAAATTTATAAAGAAAGCTTTAGGGTTTATGGAAAAGGACAGAGAGGCCTTTAATAAGCTTATGGATTGCTATAGTATGCCAAAGGTAACTGAAGAAGAAACAAATATAAGAAATAAGGCTATTAGTGAAAAAACTATAGGTGCAATGATGGCACCTTATGAGTTAACAAAGGAAGCTTATAAATTTTATGATAATATTGATATAGCAGTGAGGTATGGAAACAAAATGGTGTTATCTGATGCTTATTGCGCCGCAATATTACTTACAGCAGCTATTGAATGTTCTATAGAAAATGTAAAAATTAATTTAAGCTCTATTAATAATAAAGAATATGTAAAAAAGATATCAAATGAAATAGAAGAAATAAAAAGAATGTCCTATGAAAGAAAAGCCAGTATAATTAAATAATTATACTGGTATTTTTCCTTAGAGATCATTTAAGGATTTAAATTCATATCCCTCATCTTTTAAATCTGTTATAACTTCCTTTAAAATTTTAGCATTTGTATCTGAAACAGCGTGCAATAAAATAATAGCACCTGGATGAGCACCTTTTTTTATTTTTTTAATAGATTTACTTTCATCTGGTTGATTATCAACAAACCAATCCTTATAGGCAAAGCTCCAAAAAATGGTCTTATAGCCTAAATTATTAGTTTTTTCTAAGGATGCCTTTGAATATTTCCCCATAGGTGGTCTAAAGAATTTTGGCATATCTTCACCAATTAATGATTTATACTCTGTTTCAACATCTGTAATTTCTTTGTTAAATTCTTCAATATCAGTTATTGAAGCCATAGATAGATGATGGCTTGAATGATTGCACACTAAATGACCTTCCAAAACCATTCTTTTAATTAGTTCAGGTTCTCTAATTATATATGGTTTTACTACAAAAAATGCTGCTGGAACCTGAGTTTCTTTTAAAATATCTAAGATTATTGAAGTATTACCATTTTCATATCCTTCATCAAAGGTTAAATATAATACTTTGTTATTTGTATCTCCTATTGAATATGTATTATAATCTGATAAAAAGGAAGAAGATTCTTCTGGGAAATCTGGTGTTTCACCCTTTTTTGTTGGAACATAGCACCAATTAAGCTCTTTATTTTCAGAGACTTCCTTAGAATAGGATATCATACTTCCTTTCATTGAAATGATTGAAAGAAATATTAATAAAAAGGAAAAAAAATTTTTCATTTAATCACTCTTTTCTTTTGTTATTTTATAAATAGTTTTACCAATTCCAAATATAAAATACTTTAAATTTCATATTTGTTGAATTAAAATACTATGTAGAGTATAATTTTATAAGGTTATTTTTTATTTAAGAAAGGATGTACATAATGAAACTTGGAATAGTTGGGTTACCAAATGTAGGTAAAAGTACTTTATTTAATGCAATTACAAAGGCAGGAGCAGAATCTGCAAATTATCCATTTTGCACTATTGAGCCAAATGTTGGTGTTGTTGCAGTTCCTGATAAAAGGTTAGATGTTTTAGAAGAAATGTATAATACTAAAAAAAAGGTTTATACTTCTATAGAATTTTATGATATAGCAGGTCTAGTAAAGGGAGCATCAAAAGGTGAGGGGCTTGGAAATAAATTTTTATCTCATATTAGAGAAGTATCCTCAATAGTACATGTTGTTAGATGTTTTGAAGATTCAAATGTTGTTCATGTAGAGGGAAGCGTTGATCCTATAAGAGATATAGAAACAATAAACTTAGAATTAATTTTCTCTGATCTTGAAGTTCTTGAAAGAAGGATGGAAAAGTCTGTAAAGCTTGCTAGAAGTGGAGATAAAAATGCAAAAACAGAATATGCATTAATGGAAAAGGTTAAAGGTCATTTAGAGAATAACAAACCAGCAAGAACACTTGAAGTTAATGAAGAAGAAGAATTATTATTAAAAAGCTTCTTTTTAATTACATCAAAGCCTGTATTATATGCTTGTAATGTAAGTGAAGATGATATTATGGGTGGTACAGATAATAATGAATATGTAAATAAGGTTTTAGAATATGCAAAATCTGAAAATTCTGGTGCTATGGTAGTTTGTGCAAGGCTTGAAGAAGAATTATCTTCATTAGAAGAAGATGAAAAGCAAGAAATGTTATCAGAATATGGACTTGATGAATCAGGCTTAGATAAACTTATACAAGCATCGTATAAACTATTAGGACTTATGAGCTTCTTAACAGCTGGAGTTCAGGAAGTAAGAGCTTGGACTATAAAAGAGGGAACTAAAGCACCAAAGGCAGCAGGAAAAATTCATTCTGATATAGAAAGAGGATTTATAAGAGCTGAAATAGTAGGATATGATGATTTGGTTAATTGTGGTTCTGAAAGCAAGGCTAAAGAAAAGGGATTA
>CAMNZV010000233.1 GCA_946575275.1 uncultured Clostridium sp.
ATTTTTTACAAAATAGGTGCTATTAATCTTATTAAAGATTCTTTGATTTTAATTATCTTTCCTCTATTTAAGAATTCCTCATATTTTACTATATAGCAATCTTCAATATCCTTTAAAAATTGTTCTTCTAGATTTTTGGTTACTCTGTCGTCATATATAAATGCATTTACTTCAAAATTTAAACTAAAACTTCTCATATCCATATTTGCTGTTCCAACAGTTGATACCTGACTATCTGCTGCTATAGTTTTTGCATGTATAAAACCATTGTTGTATTTATAGACCTTAACCCCAGCCTCTAACAATTCCTCTATATATGCACTAGCTGCCCATTCCATAAAGAAATGATCTGGTTTTCCTGGAATGATTATTCTAACATCTACTCCTGATAGGGCAGATATTTTAAGCGCTTCACCCATTGATGCATCTGGAACTAAGTATGGTGTTTCAAGGTATACATTCTTTTTTGCATTATTTATCATTTTTAAGTAGCTATTTTTTATATATTCTTCATTATGGTCTGGGCCACTTGTAACAATTTGTATTCCTATATCCCCTTTAGTCTCATGTACCTTATTATGATAGACTTCAAGATCTTCTATATCTTCCTTTGCAGCATAACACCAGTCTAGAAGGAATCTATCAGTCAAATCATTAACAGCTTCCCCTTCAATTCTAATATTTGTGTCTCTCCAGTAGCCAATACTTTTATCTTTCCCTAGATATTCATCCCCTACATTAAAGCCCCCAGTATATCCATACAGGCCATCAATTACTACTATTTTTCTATGATTTCGATAATTAATACGAGTGTTTATATGAGGTAATATTCCTGGGAAAAATATTGCAAATTTCCCTCCATTAATAAGGTATTTTTTAAGACTCCGTTTGGTTAATTTATATGATCCCATACTGTCTACTAAAAATCTTACCTCTACCCCCTCTTTTGCTTTTTGTTCTAATATATTAATTATTTGTTTACCTAATTTATCATTTCTAAATATATAGTATTCTATATTTATAAATTTTTTTGCATTTCTTAAATCAGTTATTAAATCCTTGAATTTGTCTTGTCCATTATAATAAGTTTTAACCTTGTTATTTGTAGTATATTTTGCACCTGAATGATTAAAATTCATTTTAATTAGATCAAAATAGGCATTGCTACTATGAGAATTTTTACTTGTTTTTTCCCATTCTTTGCATATTTCTAATCTTTTATTTTTATCTACTATTTTTTTTGCCTTAAACAATCTTTCACGACTTAAATTTTGACCAAGTAGTAAATATATTAGAAACCCAACCCCTGGAAGTAAAAGCATTATTAAAAGCCATGCCCAGGTAGTTGTAGGTTCCTTTCTTTCAATAAAAATCAAAGAAAAAGAACAAATTATATTAAAAACAATAATTGCCAAACCTATTATTACCACCATCATATTTCTATTTCTCCTTTGTAGATTCTACCTTTAAAATAGTCCGAAAAATCTCTTTTTTCGAAGTTTTACATCGTAGATACCTTTATCTTTATCTATTTTAGCATCTTCAAGTTCATCCATACATTTTGGGTCCATCTTTAATGCCTGTTTAAAATCCTTATATGCCTTAATTGGTCTTCTTAATTTTTTATATACAATACCCCTAAATAAATAATAAAAATAAAAACTAGAATCCATTTCTATTGCAGTATTTAAATCTGATAATGCCTCTTTTGTTTTGTTTATTTCTAAATATGACAAGGCTCTTTTGAAAAAAGGAAAATCAAAGTCTTTTTTTAGTTTTATAGACTTAGAAAAGTATTCTATAGCTTTATTATAATCCTCTTGAAGATGATATATATCCCCTAAATCACAATAGTATTCTGCATTATTACCCTCTAACTCTATTGATTTTAGGATGTCTTTTTTTGCAAGCTCATATTGCTCTAAGGTTTCATATTCATTGCCTCTTTTGTTATAATATTTGCTTTTATCATCATCTGCACTATCTATTGCTTTAGTAAAAAATTCAATAGCCTTTTCACTATTTTCTAATTTGCTATACATTTCACCTATATTATAGTAACATTCAGGCTCATCTTTATTAACTTCTAGAAATTTTTCATAATATAAAAGTGCCTGATTGTAATTTTCCATTATTCTATAAACTCTAGCCAAATCGAAGTAGACGTATATTTCTTCTGGATTATTATTAATTTCATCTTGATAAATCTGAATAGCCTTATCAAATTTATCATTTTCAATGTAAAATTCTCCTAAGCTTTCATAGGCATCAATAAAGGTTTTGTCAGCCTTTATTGCTTTTTTAAAATAGCAACTTGCAGTATTATATTTTTGTAATAGCATATTTATTTTTCCAATTTCATTAAAAGCAAAGGCATAATCTGATTTTATTTCTATTGCCCTATTAAAATCCTTTAATGCTTTTTCGTAATCTGTAATCATTTTATATGCAAGACCCCTATTAGTAATAGCATATGCATATCTTTTATCACATTCTATAGCCTTATCATAGTATTCAATTGCTGTTTTATAATTGTCATTTATATAGTGTATTTCACCTAATTGATTATAAACAAAAGGATAATCATTATTAATTTCTATTGCCTTTTCAAAATCTAAAATAGACTCCTTTATTTTATTAGTTTCCCTATATAATATTCCTCTATTGGCATAATAATATTCATAATCATTTCCACCAATTTCAATAGCCTTATTATAATTTTCTAATGCTAAATCAAATATCCCTTTTTCAAAATATGCTCTTCCTAATTCATTATATCCTTGTGATTGCCATGGTGAATATTCAATAGTCTTTTTAAAATCTAAGATAGCATTTTCAAAATTACCCTTACTAAAATATGCTCTACCCCTTTTGAAATACACATATCCATCTGTAGGATTAAGTCTTATACTTTCTGTATAATCTTCTATATCTTTAGGATTGTTAGTAATATTTAATGCATTTGCCCTAAATAGATAGTATTCAAAATTATTTAAGTCTAACTCTATTGCCTTTGAATAATATTCTATAGCTTTATTATAGTCTTTTCTAATATAAAAAACATGTCCAATTCCTACATAGGCTTCATGATACTTATTGTCCATTTCAATTGCCCTATTGTAATTTTCTAGTGCTTCTTCATATTCTTCTAACCTATATAAAGCCTCTGCCTTCTCCCCATATAGCCTTGAATTTGAATCATTTATAGCTAATCCTTCCATGCAAATATTAATACTATCTTTAAATCTATTTGTTTTGTTATATATTTTTGCTTTATAATAATAAGCCTCTTCAAATTCATTATATATACTAATTGCTGTATTTAAAGATCTTAAACCATCCTCATACCTTCCTAAATTATAAAGGGCAATACCTTTATTTTTATATGCATGTGCCATATTACTATTTAATTCAATAGCTTTATTACATAGCTCTAAAGCCTTTTCATATTCCTTCATACTGCATAATAAGCTGCCTTTATTATTATAGGTTAAATCTAATTGATAGTTTAAATCAATCACTTTATCATAAAGTTCAAGAGCCTTATCATATTCCTTTAAATCATGATAAATTGATGCCATTTTCCCATAGACTTCTCCACTTTTGTTAATTATTAATGCTTTTTCATAGTATTTAATACTTTCACTATAGTTTTCTAAACAACAGAAATTAACAGCAATTAACAAATTTATAGCTAACCTATTTATATCTTCATCAAATTGTATTTCCGTAGCTTCTTTAAGT
>CAMNZV010000234.1 GCA_946575275.1 uncultured Clostridium sp.
GATGAAGAAAAGAAAATATATGAAAAAATATTAAGAAAAAGTAATTTTAGCGCACACATAGCACCACATACAATTGAAATAGCAGCTATGTTCGCTATTTTATCAAGAATTATACCATCAGTTAAGGTAGACCCTATGACAAAATTAAAAATATATAATGGTGAAGAAATTGTTGAAAAGGGTACAACAAAAAGATTAGATATTTCAGAGCTTAGAGAAGAGGCAGGTCCTTATGAAGGAATGAAAGGAATATCAACTAGATTTATTATAAAAGCAATAGATAATGCCCTTTCAAATTCTGAATATAATTGTATAAATCCATTAAGCATTATGGAAAGTATTATAAAGTCAATAAAAGAAATGGATATAGGAGCAGAGGATAAGAAAAAGTATCTTGGCTTTGTGCAAGATACAATTAGAAAGGAATATAATAAAATTTTAGAAAAGGAAATAACAAAGGCATTTATTCATTCTTATAGAGAACAAGCAGAAAGTTTATTTAATAATTATATTGATAATGCTGAAGCATTTGTAAATAAAAGCAAAATAAAGGATTCTTCAACTGGAGAGGAATTAAATCCGGATGAAGAATTTATGAGAAACATTGAAGAACAAATATGTGTCTCAGAAGCTTCAAGTAAAGGGTTTAGGTCAGATGTAACTTCCTATATGTTCTATTTAGTAAGAAATGGTGGAAAAATAGAATATACCTCTTATGAACCTTTAAAGGAAGCAATTGAGAAAAAATTACTAGCATCAGTTAAGGATCTATCAAGAATAATTACAAAGTCAAGAGTTAGAGATAAGGAGCAAAACGAAAAATATAATTCAATGGTAGAGGAAATGAAGGAAGAGGGATATTGTATGCATTGCTGTGATGTAATTCTAAAGTATGCCGCAAATAATTTGTGGAAGGATTGATTTAGCAATGGGGATTTTTAGAGATAATAGTGATAATGTAGTTGACCATGATAGATCAATAGAAGATAGAAGGCGACATAGGCAATTAGTAGAAAAATCAATAAAGGATAATTTAGGAGATATACTATCAGAGGAAAGTATTATAGGTGAAGGTAAAAACAAAAAATATAAAATTCCCATAAGAGGAATTAAGGAATATCAATTTGTATATGGAAAAAATTCTAAAGGTGTAGCAACAGGTGTTGGAGAGGAAAAAAGGGGAGATAGAATAGGGGAGGATAAGGCATCAGGACAGGGTGATGGAAATAATGGTGCAGGTAACAATGAGGGGCAAGATGTTTATGAAACAGAAATAACTTTAGAGGAGTTACTTGATTATATAATAGAAGATTTAGAGCTACCAAACTTGGATAGAAAAAAATATTCTGAGATAGTGGTAGAAAGTTCAAGCAGAAGAAGAGGATATCAAAGATATGGAATAAATCCAAGGCTAGCAAAAAAGAAAACAGTAATATCAAAGCTTGCAAGAAAACAGGGGAAGAAGAGGGCATTGCTTGAGGAAGGGATCACAGAAAGTGATGAAAGATTTCCTTTTAGGGAGGAGGATCTTAGATATTATAGAGTAGATCAAAAACCCAAAAGGGAAAGCAACGCTGTAATGATTTTTATTATGGACGTTTCAGGATCTATGGATAATACAAAAAAATATTTGGCTAGATCCTTCTTTTTTGTAATATCAAAGTTTTTAAGAAGAAAATATAATAATATAGCTTTTGAATTTATTTCACACACAACTGTGGCAAAATCAGTAGATGAGTATGAATTTTTCCATAAGGCAGAATCAGGTGGAACATATATATCTAGTGGACTTAAAATGGCATTAAATATTATTAAAGAAAAATATCCAAAGGAAATGTGGAATATATATCCTCTATATGCTTCAGATGGAGATAACTGGGCAGAGGATAATGAAAAAGCTGTACTTGCAGTAAAGGAGCTTTGTGATATTAGTAATATGCTTGGATATGCTGAGCTTTTACCTTCAACATATTCAACAACAATGTATTATAGATTTAACAAGGAAATAGATAAAAAGAATTTTATACCTGTGCTTGTAAAGGAAAAGAAGGATCTTTGGGGAGGTCTAAAAGAAATGCTAAGTAAGGAATTAAAGGAGGAGTAATATGAGTTATAGTTTAAATGAATTAAAGAGCTACAATAAAACTATTGAAGATAAGGCACTGGAACTTGGACTAGATTATTATCCTCAGGAATTTGAAATTATTGATTTTGATGAAATGATAGGTTATGAAGCTTATGTTGGGATGCCTTCAAGGTATCCCCATTGGAGCTTTGGAAAGGCTTATGAAAAAAGCAAAACATTATATTCCTATAACCTAACAGGCTTGCCTTATGAAATGGTAATAAATTCAGATCCATGTTTAGCATATCTTATGAGAGAAAACACTTTGCTATTACAAATATTAACTATGGCTCATGTTTATGGACACAATGATTTCTTTAAGAATAATAGATTGTTCAAAGAGGGGACAATAGCTAAAAATGTACTTGAAATGTTTAAAATTGATGGCAAAATAATTAGGGAATATATTAATTCACCTGCAATTGGCTATGATGAGGTTGAAAAAATATTAAATGCAGCCCATGCCATAAGATATAATATTTCAAGAGTTCCAGGTAGAAAACAAAGAACCCAAGAGGAAGTTAAAAAGTCAATTATGGCTGAATATGAGAGAAAATTAGATAATAAAAGTATTTTAGATATGGAAAATATAATAGAAGAACCAAATTTAAGTAAAATGCCTTTAGAGCCTTATGATGATGTAATTGATTTTATTATACAATATAGTGGACTTTTAGAATGGCAAAAAAATATATTAAGAATTGTTAAAAGGGAAACTGAATATTTTATGCCTCAAATAGAAACTAAAATAATGAATGAAGGTTGGGCAAGTTATTGGCATTATAATATATTGAAAAGCCTTAACTTGGATAGCGGTTTACATCTTGAATTTATAAAAAGGCATAATGATGTTATAGCACCAGCTATTGGAGGGCTAAATCCATATTATATTGGCTTTAAAATATTTGAGGATTTAGATAAAAGATATGGCAGGGATAAGATATTTGAAGTCCGTGAAATAGAAAGAGATTCTTCATTTATTAGAAGATATTTAACAGAAGAATTATGCTTTGAATTGAATTTATTTCAATATGGAAAAAAGAGCTATGATTATGTTATTGAAGAAGTTGCAGATGAGTCAGGCTGGAAGGTTATTAGAGATAGTTTAGCATCTACTTGTGGTGTAGGTGGAATGCCATATATTAGAGTTATAGATTTAAATGAAAAAAATCACAAGCTAACATTGGAACATGTTTATGATGGTAGGGAATTAGATTTAGTATATGCAAAGGAAACATTAAAATATATACAAATATTATGGGGACATGATGTTGCATTAACAACTAAAACAAAGGATGGAACAGATTTTACTATTAATTGTGAGCAAGATAAAAAGATAACAATTGTTGAGAGTAACAAAAAATAGTTTGTATGAATAAATTATAAATTGTAAATAAATACTTAGGAGATTTTATATGAACTATAAAGGAAGCAAAAGTGAAAAAAACCTATATAAAACTTTTGCAGGAGAATCAAGGGTTAGAACTAAATATTCTATATATGCAGAAGCAGCAAGATGTGAGGGGTATAGATGGGTTGCAGAGATTTTTGATGAAACATCTGATAATGAAAAGGCCCATGCTAGAGAGGTTTTAGTTAGGT
>CAMNZV010000235.1 GCA_946575275.1 uncultured Clostridium sp.
ACACTATCTTCTGCTACATATATTGGAATATCACTTCCAATTTGCACCCCAAGAGAGTTTACATATGCCTTTAATTCTAACCATTGTCTGAAAAATAGGAATTGAACAAATGACCAATATTCAATGCTATCAGCTAATTCTTCTTTATAATAAGTCATAGCCTCTGGCTTTCTAAGTTTAATATCCTCTGCCCAATTACTCCATGACACTAGTTTAAAGTGGTTTTTAACAGCCATGTATAATGAATAATCTTCTAACCAAAACTTATTTTCTTCTTTAAAAGTGTTAAACTCTGCCTTTAACTCAGCATGATATTCACTTTTTTTATAATTTGAATATGCCTTTTTCAAAATCTTGTTTTTAACTTTAAATAATAAGGCATAATCAATAACTTCTTCGTCCTTACCATAGTTCTCATATTTGTATTCTGATTCCTTTAATAAACCATCCCCACATAATACATCAAAATCTATAAAATATGGGTTACCTGCAAATGCTGAAAAACATTGATATGGTGAATCTCCATAACTTGTATGTCCTACAGGTAATATTTGCCAGTATTTGAATCCTGATTTAAATGCAAAATCTGCAAATTTATATGCTTCCTTGCCAAAGGTTCCTATTCCAAACTTTCCAGGTAATGATGCAATATGCATTAATACTCCAGCGCCTCTTTCCATATTAATTCATCCTCTCTTTGTTATACTTTAACTATATTGCTACATGATTTTCTTTTAACTAACTCAGTGTCAAGAATTATATGCTTATTTTCTTCTGTACCATTTAATAATGCTAATAATAAACTTGCACTAGTTTCTGCCATTTCTTTTATTGGTTGTTTTACTGTAGTTATATCTGGGTTGTAAAATTCACTTATATCCATTCCATCAAATCCAATTATAGAAATTTCCTGCCCAATTTCAAGTCCCATGTCAGCTGCCGCTTTTGCAGCACCTACTGCCATTACATCTGAAATTGCAAAAATAGCTGTTATTTCTGTTCTTTCTTTTAAAGCTTTATAAACAACATTATAAGCTGTTCTTGAGTTATAATCTCCAATTAGCATATTATTAGGATTAAAATCCATTTGATTATCTTCCAAAGCTCTTTTATATCCTTTAAGTCTATACCAACTTATCCCAAGGTCATTCTCATCACCTATAATAACGAGTATATTTTTGTGACCTAATTTAATAAGATAATCTGTTGCCTTATATGCAGAGGCAATGTTATCAATTCCAACTGAAGAATATCCCTTGCTTTCCACTCCAAATATTGTATTTACCGATGTCAATATTACAGGCACTGGCAATGCCTCTAGTCTTTCCTGTTCTACCGTTTCAAAATTTCCACCGAGACAAATAGCTCCTTGAAGTCTTTTTTCTTTGATAAATGATTGTAGAGTATCAAAATCATCCCCATAGTTGTAGTCATTTTGTTCTAGTATCATTGTATATTTTGATGCCTTTATTATGTTGGCAATTATATTAGTCATTTCTGAAAAAAGAGGATTAAAAACACCTTTTACCAATAACCCTATATTATTAGTTGAATTTTGCTTTAGCATCCTAGCACTATTGTTAGGTATGTAATTACTCTCCTTAATAACCTGCATAACCTTTTCTCTTGTACTTTCCTTTACATCTTCATGATTGTTTAATACCCTTGATACTGTACTTACTCCAACTCCAGATAACCTTGCAATATCTCTTATATTCATTTATCAACCCTCCTTAAAACAGCATAATCTTCTAGTATTATATGACCTTGGTATCGTTACCAGTATTTTCTCTATAAAAATTCCTACCATAAAAAGGATAGGAATTTTTATATAATTTTCAGTTTTTTTATTTATTAACCCTTTACAGCTCCAGCTGTTAAACCTGTTGCTATAAACTTTTGTAATCCCATAAATAATAGAACTACTGGCACTGATGCCATAACTGCTGCTGCAGAATATTGTGTCCAGTTTGATGAGAATTTATCTTTAATAAATGATCTCATACCTGTTGGTAATGTTTGTACATTTGGATTTTTCAACAATGCAGAACTGTATATAAATTCACTATATGCAGCTATAAATGCAAATAAGAATATTACAAGTATCATATTTCTCATTAATGGAATTATTATCTTTGTAAATACTTGCATTGTTGTAGCACCATCTACATATGCCGCTTCTGTAAGTTCTTGTGGAATACCATCCATATATCCTTTCATAAGCCAAATATTATATGCACTACCACCACATTGTAATAATATGATAATAATCAAATTATTTGTACCAGTAACTGGAATATAATCATGCATATTAATACATACTGTTAATATTGCAGGTAATGCCATAGTAGCTGGGAACATTTGAAGTATTAATAGTCCCATTAATCCCTTACTTCTAAAAGCAAATCTTAACTTTGAAAAAGCAAAGGCTGCTGGCATTGTTATTGAAACTTGTATAACTGAAACAGATATACATAATATTAATGAATTCTTAACCCATAATACAAAATCTGTTTTCTTAAATACATTTATATAGTTATCAAAAGTAACTGCTTTAGGCAAAAGTTCTGTTGATGCAAAGCCTGTCCCTGCTGTTAATGAAGCAGATACTATTGCTAGTAATGGGAAGATAACAATTGCTACAAAAATCCATAAAACTACTCTTGATATCCAAGCTATTCTCTTGTCTTTTGGTGATACTTGTTCTTCATACTTAAAAACTTCTTCAGTTGTGTTAACTGTATTTTGCATCCTTAATCTACCTCCTCAAATTGTCCAGATAATCTCATTTGGAAATATGATATAAATCCAAGAAGTATAAATATTAATATACTAATTGCCGCAGCTGTATTATATTTACCTGATACTGTTGTTAACTTATAGTTTACAGATGCCAAAATATCAGTATAACCTGCATATTGTGTGGTGGATCTTGCTGGATCTCCACCTGTAATTAAATATGCCGATCCAAAGTTATTGAAATTAAATGCAAATGATGAAATAATTAATGGGTATGCTGTTTGAGCTATTGATGGTAATGTTATTTTAATAAATTGAGTAAATGAACTTGCACCATCAACATCTGCTGCCTCATAATAAGTTTCAGGAATTGCAGCTAATGCACCTACACAAATATTCATCATATAAGGGAATCCAAGCCAAACATTAACAAAGCTCAAGGCTATTCTAGCCCACATTGGATCTGTTAACCATGGAATTGGTGTACTTATAATTCCTATATTGGTAAGTAAGTTATTAATTGCACCATAGCTACCATTTAATAAACCTTGCCATGATAAAATAGCAACGGTTACTGGAAGTGCCCATGGAATTATTAATATAGCCTTATAAACATTACGTTCTTTAATTTGTGGATTATTTAATAACATTGCAGCAAAAAGTCCTACAAAGAATGAACCTAATGTTGAAACTAAAGCGAAAATAATAGTCCAACCAAATACTGGCATGAAGACTTTTCTAAATTCTCCTCTAATTACATCAATGAAGTTTTCAAATCCTACATTTTGAACTGCGTTTCCTTGAATATAAAGTGTTTTATTGGTAAATGCTAGCCAAATAGTATAGGCTATAGGTAATATTGTAAAAATAACTATTGTTATTATGGCTGGTGATAAATACCTAAATGCTTTACCTGTTTCTGTCTTTTGCTTAACAGCTTTCATTTTAATTCTCCTTTCAAAGATAACTTTAATAAGTA
>CAMNZV010000236.1 GCA_946575275.1 uncultured Clostridium sp.
ATCTTAACACCATATTAAAAGCTTCTTCATAATTTCCAAAGAATAAATGACGTTCAAGTCCATAATAAAAAATAAATACATATCCTATATTTATATCAGAATCTATATTTTTCAGCCAATTCAAATATATCCACCTTTGCTCTGAAGATATAGATGCATATGCAGGATAATAAGATGGTCTTTCTATTTCGTCAATATTTCTTGGTTGTTTTATTGGTAAATTCATACTTATAGCACTTGGTTCTGATGAACCCATAAAAGAAATCTCAATCTTTATTCCCTCAATATCAATTTGTGATCTATTTTTTGCATATTGCTCATAATTTTTATATTTACCATCAATAAACCATAATAATCTAAATACATCTTGTGGAATAATATCTGGTCTTATTGCTAACATATCATTATTTTTTTGCTCATTATCATTTTTACCGATAACAACTTTTTGTAATTCATTTTTCTTTTTCTTAAAAATATCAAATATCCCCAAAATAAATCCTCTCCCCATTACCAATATTAAAAGCTCTATTGCTCATTAACCGCAAACTATTTTAACTTACTTATATATTTACTCTTATCAATAATATTAATTAATGTATAAGCAATACAAATAGCACCATCATTCATATGATAAATTCTTTCATCTTCTTGGTTCATAACTTCATCATTAACAAAGTCGTTGTATTTTGCATCTAATTTTTTGATTATATCATTAGATTTTTTTATACTCTTCTTTAGCCATTTTTTAGCTACTCTTTTCTCCTCATTATCTGTGCTTTTAAGAAACTTTACAAAATCATTCATCAATTCCTTATGCCCATCATTATGAATGATTAACCATTTACTATTTAATTCATCTTCTTGCTTTAATTCTTCACTTTCTTCTTGATGTATAATCCCAAGTCTCCTACATTGTTCAATCATAAATCTCTTTTTCAAATGCCACACCACCATTTCCATTAAATTAACCCTAGTTTTATACACTGCTACTATTCAGCATTTCTAAGTGCATTATATATAATAGGCAACATAGCTGCTTTAAAAAATTCTAGTTTTTCCTTATCTTTTAACATTTCGGTATAAAATTCATTACTGTTTTTAAATCCATCAACCAATATTTTACTAAATATATCGTTGTACACATGTCCAAATATCTCCACTTCATTATCTTTAGCAAAATTTACTATGGTTTTATCACTCTTAAAATCATCAATTATTTGTTCCATGACTTTATCAACTCCACCAAACTGTGTTCCAAATCGTTCATTTATTTTCTTTATAATTTGACTTAACGTATCTTTTGATTGCGGCTTTGCTCCTCCTGCATGTTCTGCTCCATATACTGCTCCTTCACTTTCTTTTACAAGTGATATTTGCCCTTCATAGCTTTTTTGAAGTTTATAATAGTCCATGGATATTTTACCTTCTAGATCAATATTATCTTCCTTTTTACGTGGCAATACCTTCATTAAAAACTTTGCGTAAGTATAAAATTCATGCAATTCTTTATCATACATCCTTATAACCTGAGTAATAAAAGCATATAGTCTAACAAAGGATGTCAACGAAGACTTAAATTCCATTTGTGCCAATTCTTCTAGTTCTGAAAACCTACTTATTGCAGGCTTCAAAAATGCTGATGCCTTGCCTAAATCTTCTTTTCCAGTACGCTTACTAAAGAATATATTTATAAAGCCATCTACTTCCTCTTTGGTATATATTTGCTTTTTGTCTAAAATGTGCTTTATATCATACAGCATATTGGGGTTTGTCTCTTTTTCTAATACTGTTGACTCATAAAAAGGTTGAAAAGCTTTCTGTATATCTTCTGCTGTATTTGCAAAATCTAAAACAAAAGTATCTTCCTTTCCTACACAAGTACGATTTAAACGTGAAAGTGTCTGCACTGCCTTTACATCACTTAACTTTTTATCTACAAACATAGTATGAAGTAATGGCTCATCAAAACCTGTTTGATATTTTTCGGCAACTATTAAAAAATGAAAATCATCAGTTTTAAAAACATCTTTAAGCTCACTCTCTTTTACTGGATTTCCTTTATAACTATTCATTTTTTCTTCTGTCTTTGGCATTCCATTATCATCTACTTCACCTGAGAATGCAACTAATACATCAAGGTCATTATACCCTTTAGACTTTATATAACTTCTAAATTCTTCACAGTATCTAACAGCATGCATACGTGATGCTGTTACTACCATAGCTTTAGCTTTTCCACCTATTTTATGTCTTGTTACATTTCTAAATTGTTCCACCATAATAGCTGTTTTTTGTGCTAAATTATGTGGATGTAACGATTGATATCTTTTAATTGCCTTAACACCTTGAGCTGAGTTAAGCTCTGGATCATCAGGTATATTTTTCACTACATTATAGTACATATTATAAGTCATATAGCTATCTAAAACATCCAAAATAAATTTTTCTTCAATAGCCTGTCTCATTGAATAAATGTGAAAAGCTCTATATTTACCATCTTCTCCTCTTTCACCAAACATCTGTAAAGTCTTTGCCTTTGGTGTTGCAGTAAATGCAAAGAATGAAAGGTTTGCATGTTTCCCTTGTGAAACTAATTCTTTTATTATTTCATCTTGTGAATCTAATATATTTTCTTCTTCTACTTCTTCAATTCTTGCATATTCTTCTAAAGCTTCACTAATATCAGCAAGAGCAATCTTTAACTTAGTTGCTGCTTGTCCAGTTTGCGAGGAATGAGCTTCATCGACTATAATTGCAAAATTCTTTCCTGATACCTTTTTTACTTCACCATATATAACAGGGAACTTTTGTAATGTAGTAATAATAATCTTCTTTCCACTATTAATAGCATTTAAAAGTTGATTTGAATTATCATCAATCTTTTCTACAACACCTGCAACATGATCAAACTGATAAATTGTATCTTGTAATTGGCTATCTAATATTTTTCTATCGGTAATAACTATAACAGAAGAAAATATAGCTTTATTATCTGCATTATGAAGTCCTGACAATCTATGTGCAAGCCATGCAATAGAATTGCTCTTTCCACTGCCTGCACTATGCTGAACTAAATAATTCTTACCTGCACCATTTTCATAAATATCCTTTAAAAGTTTCCTTACTACATCAATTTGATGAAATCTAGGAAATATTATCTTTTCTTTCTTAGTTACCTTATCTGCTTCTTTATGAATAAACTTATGCAGTATTTCAAGTAAACTATCAGTGTTTAATATATTCTCAAATAAATATGCTGTGTCAAAACCTTTTGCATTAGTTGGATTACCTTTTCCACCTATATTTCCTGCACCCGCAGAACCCTGATTAAATGGTAAGAAAAATGTTTTATCCCCCTTCAATTCAGTTGTCATAAATACCAAGTACGGATCTACAGCAAAGTTAACTAAAGAACGTTTATTGAAACCAAAAATAGGCTCATTAGGATTTCTATCTTTCTTATATTGCTGAATTGCATGTTCTACATTTTGACCTGTCATTGGATTTTTAAGTTCTATAGTTACAACTGGGATACCATTTATAAATATCACTACATCAATGCTATTTTCATTATGAATTGAATAACGTAGTTGCCTTATTACTTGAAAAATATTTTTATTATACTTAACCATTCAATCATCATATAATGTAGTTTCAGGTTAAAAATATACTAATCTAAATTTAACTCCTCAATCAATA
>CAMNZV010000237.1 GCA_946575275.1 uncultured Clostridium sp.
TATCATCATCATTACCATACTTTGGATATTCCCCAGTAGTTATAAAATCTACTGCAACTCCTTCTTCATTTCTAATTGGAGTTACCTTTCCATATTTTATAGCAGATAATGAATCAATTGCAACAGATAATCCAGCTATACCAAAGGCCATTAATCTTTCAACCTTAGTGTCATGAAGTGCCATTTGTACAGCTTCATAAGCATATTTATCGTGCATTGCGTGGATAATATTCATTGTATCTACATATAATTTTGCAACATATTCTAATACCTTAAAATAATTAGCCTTAACTTTTTCATAATCTAAAACATCATCTGTTAGTTTTTCAATTCCTGGAATAACCTTTGTTCCTTTAAGCTCATCAACTCCACCATTTATAGCGTATAATAATGATTTTGCAATGTTACATCTAGCTCCAAAGAATTGCATTTGCTTTCCTGTAGTCATTGATGATACACAGCAAGCAATTGAATAATCGTCACCATGAACTGGTCTCATAAGCTCATCATTTTCATATTGGATAGCATCTGTTTTAATTGAAATTTCACTACAATACTTCTTAAAGTTTTCTGGTAATCTTTCAGACCATAAAACAGTTAAGTTAGGTTCTGCACTTGTTCCAAGATTTATTAAAGTGTGTAAATATCTAAATGAGTTTTTAGTTACAAGTGGCTTTCCATTAATTCCCATACCACCTATAGATTCAGTAACCCAAGTAGGATCTCCACCAAATAATTCGTTATATTCAGGAGTTCTTAAATGTCTAACAAGTCTTAATTTAATAATTAATTGATCTACAATTTCTTGTGCTCCCTTTTCGTCTATTACTCCATTATCTAAGTCTCTTTGAATATAAATATCTAAGAAAGTTGAAGTTCTACCAAAAGATGTAGCAGCTCCATTATTTTCTTTAATTCCTGCTAAATATCCAAAATATAAAGCTTGTGCAGCTTCTTTAGCATTAGATGCTGGATTTGATATATCAATTCCATAGCTTAATGCCATTTTCTTTAATTTATGAAGTGCTCTAATTTGTTCTGAAACTTCTTCTCTTTTTCTAATTAATTCATCTAACATGTCTCCATGTAAATCTTCTGAGTCAAGTTCCTTTTTCTTTTCTTCAATTAAGAAATCAACACCATATAAAGCTACCCTTCTATAGTCACCTATAATTCTACCTCTACCATAAGCATCTGGAAGCCCTGTTATAAGCCCTGCACTTCTAGCTGCTCTAATTTCACTAGTATAGGCATCAAAAACACCTTCATTATGAGTTTTTCTATATTTTGAAAAATGCTCTTCTATATTTTTGTCTAAAGTATATCCATATTCCTTTAATGATGTTTGAACCATTCTAAATCCACCAAAAGGATTAACAATTCTCTTAAGTGGTGCATCTGTTTGAAGTCCCACTATAACTTCATTATCTTTGTCTATATATCCAGCATCATAGGCATCAATACCTGATACTCTATCAGTTGCAACATCAATAATTCCTTTTTTAACCTCTTCTACTATTAATGCATAAGCTTTGTCCCATACATTTTTAGTTTTATCAGTTACACCCTCTAAAAAAGAGCTGTCCCCTTCATAAAGCTTGTAATTCTTTTGGATAAAATTTCTTACGTCGATTTTTTCATTCCAAGTACCTTCCTTGAAACCATTCCATTGTTTTATCATTAATAATACCTCCTCTAAAAATTACAAAAAGCCGACATTCCAGACTTTTTGTGCCCAGACGGTCGGCTACTAAAGTCACACTCCATGTGGTTTTCCCACTTCCGTCAGTAATATGACTATTTAACTTGATTATAAATTGAAAATGATTATCTGTCAATAGTTATTTTCTTAACAATCATTTTGCTCCATATTCTTTATAATAGTCATCAATTCTATCTTTAATTTCATCATTAATTATTACTTTGCCATTAATTTCTTTGTTGTATAAATACTCTATAACTTCTTCCATTGTTACAATTGCACAGGTTTTAAATCCAAACTTTTCTTTAATTTCAGATAAAGCTGATTTCTCTCCTTGACCTCTTTCCATTCTATCTACAGAAATTATAAGTCCCTTAACATTAACTTTTCCTTGTTCATTTAAAATTGGCATAGTTTCATATATTGAAGTTCCTGCTGTTGTAACATCTTCAACTATTATAATTCTATCACCATCATTTATTTTACTACCTAATAAAATACCAGTATCCCCATGATCCTTAACTTCTTTTCTGTTAGAACAATATTTAGAAGATATATTATATTTATCTTCAAGGGCAATAGCAGTTGTTACAGTTAGTGGAATCCCTTTATATGCTGGACCAAATAAAATGTCAAAATCCTCTCCAAAGTTTTCTTTTATTGCTGTTGCATAAAATTCTCCTAATTTTTTAAGTTCATATCCTGATTGATAATTACCAGTGTTAACAAAGAATGGTGTTTTTCGACCACTTTTAGTTATAAAATCTCCAAAAGTTAATACTCCACTTTCAATCATAAATTCAATAAATTGCTTTTTATATTCTTGCATTTGTATTCCTCCAAAATTTTATAATATTCCTACAATTTCATTAATATCTTTAATTCCCTCTTTTTTGCAAAAGTTTTCCATTTCCTCTATTATTTCTTTTCCAGCTAATGGGTTATAAAAATTAACTGTTCCAATTTGCACTGCACTAGCCCCTGCCATCATAAATTCAATAGCATCAATACCATTTTCAATTCCTCCAAGGCCTACTATTGGAATAGTAACAGCCTTTGAAACTTCGTGTACCATTCTAAGAGCTATAGGTTTTACACAAGGCCCTGAAAGTCCTGCATAAACATTGTTAAATCTTGCTTCTCTTTTGTAAACATCTATTGCAAAAGCCTTTATAGTGTTTATTAAGCTTATAGAATCTGCTCCAGCTTCTTGAACCTTTTCTGCCATTTCAACAATATTTTCAGCATTAGGTGAAAGCTTAACCATTAATGGCTTTTTACAAATTGATTTTATTTCACGTACAAAATCATAGGCTACCTTTGATTTAATTCCATAAGCCATGCCCCCTGCCTTTACATTAGGGCAAGATATGTTAAGTTCAATAATATCTACATTTGTGTCATTTAGCTTTATTATAGCAGTTTCATAATCCTCAAAGCAACCACCACCAACATTTGCCAAAACAACTGTACCTAAATCTGACATTTTAGGTAATTCATCAGATATAAATTTATCTATTCCAGGATTATTAAGTCCAACTGAATTCATCATTCCAGAAGCCGTTTCAACTACCCTAAGACCTTCGTTTCCTTCCTTAGGGTTTAATGTTAGCCCCTTTGATGATATTCCACCAAGTAAACCTACATTGTAAAATTCATTATATTCACTACCAAAACCAAAGGTTCCTGAAGCTGCAATAACAGGATTTTTAAAATCTATACCATTTATATTTACCTTTAACATAAAACTTCATCTCCCTTGATTATAATTCAACATAATATCCATCAAAAACTGGACCATCTTTGCAAGTTCTTTTAAAGCCATCTTTAGTTTTACATGTACAAACCAAACAAGCCCCAACTCCACATGCCATATGCTTTTCCATAGAAACATATATTTTTGTGTTTTTTTCCTTGCACATATCAATTACTTTTTTCATCATAATTTCAGGTCCACAACATAATACTGTATCATAAT
>CAMNZV010000238.1 GCA_946575275.1 uncultured Clostridium sp.
CTTTCTGGTGCTTTTTCCATTCTAACATGGAAAAGATATTTAACAGTATCGTATTTAATACTTTCTATCATTTCTGCAAACATTTCGCTACCTTCCATTTGGTAAGCTTGAACTGGGTCTTGTTGCTTAAAGGCTCTAAGCCCCATTCCTTGTTTTAAATGATCCATATTATCTATGTGTTCCATCCATTTTGAATCAACAGTTCTAAGTAAGATTACTCTTTCAATTTCTCTCATTTTTTCAGATGTAAATGATTCTTCTTTTTCTTCATAGAATTTATTTGCAACATCTTTTAATTTTTCTTTAATTTCATCATTATTTAAATTTTTGATGTCATCAAAAGTTACTCTATCTGTTGGTATGCAAATTTCACCTAAATAAACTAATAACTTTTTCATTGATTCATCTAAATCTGTTTCATTTCCATCTAAATGTGTATCAACAGCGTTATTTATAACACCCTCTGTCATATTCTTAATTTGATCTTTTAAATCTTCACCTTCTAATACTTCAGATCTTTGATTGTATATAACTTCTCTTTGCATGTTCATAACATCATCATATCCTAATAATGTTTTTCTTACATTGAAGTTATTTCCTTCAACTTTCTTTTGAGCATTTTCAATTTGTTTTGCAATCATTTTATTTTCAATTGCATCATCATCTTCAAGTCCTAACTTTTCAACTATACCTTGAACCTTTTCAGACCCAAAAATTCTCATTAAATCGTCATCTAATGATATATAAAATCTTGAAGAACCTACATCACCTTGTCTACCTGCACGTCCTCTTAATTGGTTGTCAATTCTTCGTGATTCATGTCTTGCAGTACCAATTATTTTAAGACCACCAACTTCTAAAACTCCTTCACCAAGCTTTATATCAGTTCCTCTACCTGCCATATTAGTCGCAATTGTAACCATTCCAAGTTCACCTGCATGACTAATAATTTCTGCTTCTTGTTCATGATATTTAGCATTTAATACTTGATGTGGTATTCCTTTTTTCTTTAAAGCCTTTGATACTTCTTCAGATTTTTCAATACTTACTGTACCAACTAGAATTGGTTGCCCTGTTTTATGAGTTTCTTCTATATCTAAAACAATTGCATCTGTCTTTCCTTTTTCGTTTTTGTATATTAAATCTGTATGATCAATTCTGCTTATAGTCCTATGTGTTGGAACAACTATAACGTCAAGACCATAAATTTCTCTAAATTCATTTTCTTCTGTTAAGGCTGTACCTGTCATTCCAGATAGTTTACTGTACATTCTAAAGAAATTTTGGAATGTAATAGTTGCTAATGTTTTTGATTCTCTTGCAATTTTAACTCCTTCTTTTGCTTCTATTGCTTGATGTAAACCGTCAGAATATCTTCTACCTTCCATAAGTCTTCCAGTAAATTCGTCAACTATTATAACTTCACCATTTTTAACCATATAATCTTTATCTATTCTCATAGAATAGTTAGCCTTTAATGCTTGAGTTACATAATGTTGAATTGACATATTTTCACCATCAGCATAGTTAGTTAAATTGAAAGTTTTTTCTGCCTTTTCCATACCAGACTCTGTAAGCATAACTGCTTTTGCTTCTTCGTCTATTGTATAGTCCTCTTCTGATTTTAATCCCTTTACAAAATAGTCAGCTACTTTATAAAACTCAGTTGATTTTTCACCAGCACCTGAAATTATAAGAGGTGTTCTTGCTTCGTCAATTAAAATAGAGTCAACTTCGTCAACTACGCAGAAATTTAGTCCTCTTTGAACTCTTTCTTCCTTGTATATTACCATATTGTCCCTTAAATAATCGAATCCAAATTCGTTATTTGTTCCATATGTAATATCTGCTGCATATGCTGCTCTCCTTTGTGTATTGTTAAGCTCGTGAACAATAACTCCAGTTGTTAAACCTAAGAAATTATATATTTGTCCCATCCACTCCATATCTCTTTTAGCTAGGTAATCATTAACTGTAACTATATGTGAACCTTTTCCTGATAATGCATTTAAATATGTTGGTAAAGTTGCAACTAATGTTTTTCCTTCACCAGTTTTCATTTCTGCAATTCTTCCTTGATGTAATACTACACCACCAATAAGTTGCTCTCTATAATGCTTCATTCCTAATACTCTACTTGAGGCTTCTCTAACTACTGCAAAAGCTTCTACTAATATATCTTCTAAAGTTTCTCCATCTGCAATTCTCTTTTTAAACTCTTCTGTCTTGAATTTTAATTCTTCATCTGTTAATTTGCTAATTTCTTCATCTAATGCTTCTATTTTATCTACAGTTACTTGTATTCTTTTTACTTCCCTATCACTGTAAGATTTGAATATTCCTCCGAAAATTCCCATAATTCCATCCTTTCAAGTTTCATAAACCATTTATATATTATTACATCTATAAATTATATCATCACATACTAGTATATTTCAATAAATATACATACTTTTTATTTATATTTAATAAAAACTCGCAAAAAACCCCTTTAGATTATAATAAATCTAAAGGGGTTACATAGTTTTATTTATATTCAGGTTCAATTAAACCATAATTCCCATCTTTTCTTTTATACATTACATTGACTCTATTTGATTTTCCATCTTGATAAACAAAGAAATTATGTCCTAATAGTTCCATTTGAAGTATTGCTTCTTCTTGTGACATAGGTTTAACATCAAAACTCTTTGTTTTAACAATTGTACTGTTATCTTCTACAACATCATTTTCTTCAACTAATTTAAAATCTGGAAATCTTAATGATCCACCTGTATTTTTTCTTGCCAATTTTGTTTTTTGCTTTCTTATTTGTCTTTGTAGTTTTTCTTCAACTAGGTCTACTGACTTGTACATATCATCTGTGCTTTCTTCACATCTAAGTATAACACCATTAAAAGGAATTGTGATTTCAACCTTGTGACTGTTTTTTTGTACACTTAATGTTGCCTTTGCCTCAACATTCGGTTCAAAATATTTTTCAAGCTTTGATATCTTTTTTTCTACTATTTCCTTTAATGAAGGTGTTAATTGTATATTTTTTGCTACTACATTGATTTTCATAGTCCCAGCCCCTCTCGTCTGTGTTAATTTGCTAATAGTATTTTACTATTTCTTAATATAATTTTACTATTTTTAACCTTAAAACTCAATATATAATTTCAGAATTTACAGAAAATTTTGTATTTAAAATTTTAATCTAAAATTTATTTAATTTCATTAAACAATTTCAAAAAATAACATGTTTCACAAGGGATTTATGAGAGTTTTGATTTTTTATTGTAGAAGTGTTTTTAAATAATTCATATTTAATATTATTGTAGTAAACCTAGCTGACCTGGTCTTTGCCCCCACACCCGCCTGCTGGAACTTTCGCTACCCAGAATTACCCTCTCACTACTAATTCTCTCAATATATATTGGCAGGACTTACTTCTATACCGCACCATGCTCATTAAAAACTTTTTTTAAGTTACGTGGATCGTTTTGCCTGCGACTAGCATCGACTTTCAACCACAGACCTAGCTTTACATTAATATTATATAGTACTTTTTGCAAGTGTCAAGATTTTTACTTCAAGGGCTCCATTTTCTATTAATACTTTTTTTCCTTCTAAAAGCGTAGATCCTGTTGTCATAACATCATCTATTAAAATAAATTTTTTATTT
>CAMNZV010000239.1 GCA_946575275.1 uncultured Clostridium sp.
AGCTTTTAGAAAAACATGAGCATATCAAATTATCCCCAAGCGCAATCCACGCTATATTTGAGGCTTATTTCCACACTGAAGAGACCTTAAACAGCTACTACAGCGTGCTATATCAAGTGCTTACAGGATACATTCACATTTTGTGTTTTGTCCTAGATATAGATGGAGAGAATTTGTTTTTGTAGAATAGTTAGAAAATTTATTTCACACTGCAATTAGTATTAGAAGGAATTCCACCTATTTAACAGATTGCAAAAGAGGGAATATTTTTAGAAGTTAATACTTTTAAAGTCAAAGCATCTCAATATAATCATTTAAGTTCAAAGAGATTTATATTCAAGCTATTTAATTAAAAATGTAAATACAAACTTATAGACAATTAATCAAGATAAATGTATAGAAGGATTTTAAATTCAGTCTTTACATCATACTGAGCGCACCAAAAATAAGGAAGAGAGGCATACACTGCACTTCTCTTCCTTATTTACATTGTTTAAATATTATTCTGCGTAGTAATTAATTGTAAAATCAATAGTTCCTGCATAATTTCCTGGTGCCTTAGCAGAATCAGTAATTGTTACTGTTCCCCTTAATACATGTCCTGTTTTCTTAAGTGTATCCCCATCTAATGTATTTGTGAAAGATAAACTATCCTTTCCATTAGTTAATGTTCCAGTAGTGTCAGCAACAACTGATACATATGCATTATCAAATAAAACAAAGTTTTCTGCTTCTATATTGTAGTTACCAACCTTTGTTGCATTATCAACTGTAATTGTTGCAGGTATATTAACTTCATATCCACCAGTTATATTGTAGTTAACAGTTGCGCTTTGTTTAGTAGATTCATTTGCTTCCTTAACCTTTTTAGCTGTATCCCAATTAACTGAAAGTTTTGAATTGTATCTTGCAGCTTCTCCACCAAATTGAACTCCCATTACCTGACTATTAATATAAACTGCTAAGTCATAAGAATCTTGGATTGTTGGAACTGTAAATGTCATAGAATCAACATAGTTTATTTGATCTCCAGTTGGATTTGGGCAACTATCATTACTTAGTGTATAAGATGATACATTTTCCCATGATGAACCATTTTTAAATCCAAGCTGATAATTTGGATCAATAAATGTATAAGCATCTACACCATAAATATTAACATGACCTTTAGTAAATGAAAGATTTACATTTGCACTACCATCTTCATTAACTTCAACAACAGTTTTAGTTAATAATGGTGCTCCAAACTCTATTCCTCCCATAGCATTAACAAAGCAAGATAAATTAGCATCAACAGTATATGTTCCTACCTCTAAATCCTCCTTAGCATATGGTGATACACTTAATGTAGTAACCCCTATTACTACTGCAGCAAGCATTGAAACTATTTTGCTTACCATCCCTCTTGTTTTTTTTATTTTATTTCCCCTTTCTGCGCTCTTTGCGCACACAATATGTGTAAAAATATATTCTCAAGCTTAATTTGAGCTAATGAGTCCTTTACTCTACCACCAATTTAAATGGTACATTTGCCCCATTCATTGGTGTATTTTCATCTAATGAAAAAGTATTATAATGCAATATTGCATCATAGGTACCCTTTTCCAATCCCCTTGAAAGCTCTACCTGATATAAATGCTGTCCTGGTGATACTAGCTTGGATTTGTAAATCTCCTCCTTTGTGCTTGACAAAATAATGGAAATTTCAAAATTACAAGTATTCTTATCTGGATTATATAAATTAGTTGAAACTAAGGTTTTCCCCTGCGGTATCTTCATAGAATCAAATCCAGGTATGGAAATAGATTCTTCAACTGCACCAAGTGTTTGGTTTGGTTCAAACTCTCGTTCTTGATTTAAAAACAGTTTATTACCAAAGAAATAGAATAAAAGAATGCATATAAGTGCTGTTACTCCAACTGTTATGAAAATAATACCTGTTCTTTTACCTTTTGCTTTATTAAATGAAATCATATGCTTTACCTTTCCTCCCTATTGTTAAAAATACAATATTTTTGATTGTTTAAAATTTCAACTGTGGTATTTATATGAAAGGCTTCATCTAAAATTTCTTTTGTAATCACCTTGCTGGTCTCTCCCTTATTCAGAATCTTTCCATCCTTCATTACCACTGATATATTGCTAAACTGAAGCGCCTGATTAATATCATGCAAAACCATTAAAACAGTTAAATTGTGTTCCTTATTTAACTTTTGAATTAATGATAAAATTTCAACCTGATATCTAATATCAAGATAGGTGGTTATTTCATCTAACAAAAGTATTTCTGCAGACTGTGCCAATGCCATGGCAAGCCAAACTCTTTGCTTTTGACCTCCTGACAATTGTGAAATCATTCTATTTGAATACTTGGCTGTATCTGTAATCTCAAGTGCATAATCTACAGCCTCCTTATCTTCCTTTCCTTGTCCAAAGGAGAATAATCTTTGATAAGGTGTACGTCCAGTAGATACAAGCTTTCTAACAGTTATATCATCTGGTGCTGTATTATATTGATGTACTGCTGCTACTCTCTTTGCAAACTCTTGCCTTTTAATATTTCTAATATCCTCCCCATTTAAAGAAATTTTCCCAGTGGAGGGTTTTAATCTTCCTGTAAGTAAGTTGAAAAGTGTAGATTTTCCACAGCCATTGGCACCTATAAGTGCTGTTATCTGCCCCTGCTGCACATTTAAATTAACATCTCTAATAATTTGATTTTCTTTTATATATCCAAAAGAGAGATTTTTAATACATAATCCCAAACTCTTATTATCCATAAATACCACGGCTCCTTTTTAACAGAATAACAAACACAATTCCACCAATTAGTGACATTATAATGGATGGACTTATTTCATAAGGATAAGCTATGGTTCTACCAATTGTATCAGCAAGTAAATTAACACCTAACCCGTGGATTGTTTGATCTGATAATGCAAGAAGGTTACATTTCCCTGCTATAAAAATGCAGCATATAATTGCAATTATTGTATTCAAACCTAAAATCTTAACCTCATCCCAGGTCTTTAATGATATATTTGCACTAATTAGATTTGCCGCACCAGAATAGTTTCCTCCACTTACACTTCCAAGCACCTCATATAAGCCTGTAAATATAGCATTAACTGCTATTCCAACTAGTATTAATCTAACTGGGCTTATTTGTCCATTCCAGGCTAAGGTGTAAACAAGTATAAAGGCTATTATCCCTCCAATGAAAGAGAATATTGCTGTCATATTCCCAAGTGATGGTACAAAGGTAGTTATAATTACCGCTGCAAATGCAGCCCCTGAATTTATTCCTATAATTCCAGGATCAGCCAGAGGATTTTTCATTACAGACTGCATCAAAACACCTGACACAGACATTAAAGCCCCCCCAAATAATGCTACAATAATTCTTGGAAACCGTAATTCTATAATAATTGCTATAGTCTGATTATATTCATAAAACAAACCTCTCCACAGCTCATTGACAGTTGTTTTTAACCCTCCAGTGTTAATTGCTATGAAAAATAAAATAAGTATTGCAATAAATGTTATAGAAAATGCAACTATAATTTCCCCTTTAGTATGTAATTTATTTTCTATCCTATTTAGAAAAGAGGAATACATATGCCTAAAAAACCTACTAAAGAAGTATTGTTTGGTGTTCAAAA
>CAMNZV010000240.1 GCA_946575275.1 uncultured Clostridium sp.
GATATGGTTTCCTATTTAGAGAAAAGTAATAGTGATATTATAGTTGGCAAGGGTGTATGGTATTATAACGAAAAAAAAATTATTCCCATGAATAAGTATGCTTTTAAGGATAATATTATTTCAAGTGAAGAATATTTAATCACTTCAATTAGAGAACATAGAATATTCGTTCCAGTTTGGCTTAATATTATTAAATCAAGCATATTAATTGATAATAATCTTAAATTTACAGAAGGAATATTACATGAAGATGAATTGTTTTCTCCGCAATTGTTTTTAAAAGCAAAGAAAATTCTTTTGTATAATAAGGATTTTTATATGTATAGGCAAAGAGAAGGATCTATCATGAATTCTAGAAATAATAGAGAAAAAAGGTTAAAGGATATACAATATATTTCTAAAGAATTAAGTAATATAAGCAATAACATTTCAAACAATGAATTGAAAAATGAATTGAAAAATTACATAGCCTATTTAGGTTTGGCTTCAATATATAGTGCAAAGGGTAAAATAGATAAAAATCTTAAAATATTAATAAAAGAAAATAGTATAAGAGCTTCATTAAAGAGAGATTCAATTTTACTTTCTATTAATGAATATATTTACTATATATATGAATTTTCTAAAAGAAAAATAAAAAAGATCTTTTCAGATTAGGAGAGAAAAATGAAAAACAAAAGAATGGCAATAAATTTAATAGCAAGTATATTTTCTTTATTTGTAAATATAATTATTAGTTTTTTCTTAACACCTTTTATTGTAGCCAAAATTGGAAAGGAAGCAAATGGATTTATTGTACTTGCAAATAATTTTGTAGGATATGCTTCAATAATAACAGTTGCGTTAAATTCAGTTGCAGGTAGGTTTATATCAGTAAAAATACATGAAAAGGATGAAGAGGGAGCTAATGAATATTTTAACTCTGTAATAGCTGCAAATACTATTATATCAATAGTATTAGGAATTATATCAATTTTCACAGTAGTATATTTAGAAAAACTTATAGATATTCCAACTAATTTATTATTTGATGTTAAATTAACCTTTGCTTTAGTATTTATAGGTGCAATTCTATCTGTTATGACTTCAATTTTCAATGTGGCAACCTTTGTTAGAAATAGATTGGAGCTATCATCTATAAGAGATATTCAATCTAATTTAATTAGAGTTATAACAATGTTAGCATTATTTTATTTTCTTGAACCAAGAGTTTTTTATGTAAGTATAACAATGCTTATAATGAAAATATTTTATGCTACTAAAAATTATGAATATTTAAAAAGACTTTTACCGCAGGTTAAGGTTAATTTAAAAAAAGCATCAAGTAAGGCTGTTAAAGAAATGCTTTCTTTAGGTATTTGGAATTCTGTAAATCAGTTAAGTACAGTACTTTTAACAGGGCTAGATTTATTAATTGCAAATATTTTTATAGGAGCTACAGATATGGGTACAATGTCTATAGCAAAAACTATACCAACTGTATTTACAACTTTCATAGGAACTATTGGTGGGATATTTAGTCCTAATTTTACAATACTTTATGCAGAAGGAAAACAAGATGAACTAATAAAGGAAATAAAGCTATCTATGAAATTACTAGGACTAATTGCAGCAGTACCATTAATTGGATTTGCAGTATTTGGTACAGATTTTTATTCTTTATGGCTACCAAATGAATCTTACGAAACAATAAAAAAAATACAAAACTTATCATTACTTGAAATAGGACCGAGATTTGCAAGTCTTTATATATTTACTTTATATAACATAAATACAATAACAAAGAAATTAAAGGTGCCTGTATTATTAACTTTAGGAATAAGCTTTCTTAGTACAATTGTAGTAATAATACTACTTCAAACTACAAGCCTTGGAGTATATGCAATTGCTGGAGTAAGTTCATTATTTTTAATTATAAGGGTTATTACTTTTGTACCAACTTATGCTGCACATAATTTAAATGTAAAGCTTACTACCTTCTATAAACCCTTAATTAGAGGGATGTTATCTTTAATTGTAGTAGGATTTGTATTTATTGCAATAAGAAATGTTGTTACAATTAATTCATGGATAGATTTAGCTTTAGTTGCAATTGGTGCAGGAATTTTAGGATATATTATTAATACCTTTTTGATATTAAATAAATCTGAAAGAAAAATAATATTTGAAAAGTTTAAATCAAAAATAAAATTTAATTAAAAGAAAGGTAGGGATAATATGAAAATTGGAATAATTACAGTACATGATTCAACGAACTTTGGTTCTATTTTACAAGCATTTGGATTAAAGACTATTCTTGAAGAAATGAACCATGATGTTTATTTTATTAAAACCAGAACTAAAAAAGATATTAAAAGAATTTTCATGTCAAGGTCTAAGAGTATAAGAAAATATTTACATAACAGAGATAAATATAAGATATTTTTAAAAGATATTAATTTATTTAATGAAATAGAATTAGATGAGGTTAAGAAGAATCCGAATTGCTTAGATACTATTATTATTGGTAGCGATGAATTATGGAATGTAAGAACACCTGTATTTAGAAATGGATATTTTTATGGAATAGACATTAATGTTAAGAAGAAAATAACTTATGCAATAAGTAGTGGTGATGCAACTTATGATGAATTAGTTAAGTACCCAGAGCTTATAGAAGGCATTAAAAGTATTGATAAAATATTTATACGTGATGAGTTAACTAAAAATAATGTGGAAGCTATTACAGGTGTAGAACCTGAATTTACATGTGATCCAACATTTTTAATTGATATTGAATTATTTAAAAAGAAATTTAAAAATAATATTAAAGGTAAATATATTCTTATATATTCCTATTCTTACTCTGAAAAACAAAAGGAATATATTATTAAGTATGCTAGAAAAAATAATTTATTAATTGTGTCCGTGGGATTATATTGTTCTTGGGTAGATAAAAATATTAATTGTTCACCATTTGAATTTTCAGATGTAATATGTAATGCTGACGCAGTTGTAACAACTACTTTTCATGGAACTATATTTAGTATTTTAAATAAGAAACCTTTTATAAGTTTTACAGGAAGACAAAAAACTAAAGATGTTCTTGAAAAAACAGGATTACTAAATGCTTTGATTGATGAAAATATAGGCTATGATGAATTTGAAAAACAGTTTAATGTTAGATTAGATTTTGAAGGGGCTCATAATAGAATAAATAAAATGCGAGAAGAGTCTATTGAAAAGCTAAAATGTGAATTAATTATTTAATTATATATATTAAGGAGAGGAAAATATGAAAATCGGAATACTGTCTATGCAAAGAATAGAAAATTATGGATCTTTTTTGCAGGCATATGGATTAAAATCATTTATAGAAGGCTTAGGTCATGATGTTGAATTTGTAGACTTCAGTATAGGAAAAACTATAGTTGAGGAAAAAATAAAAAAAAGAAATTTAATAACAAGAATTAAGAGTAAGGTTAGAAATACATTAACCATAATAAATTTAGGCTATTATAAAAACAAACTAATACAGAATAATTATAATGAATATTTGAAATTACTTAATATTTCAAATGAATATATGTATAATTCAAAGGTAGATACTTTAGTAATTGGTAGTGATGAGGTATTTAACTGTTTGCAGACCAATAAAGATGTTGGATATTCT
>CAMNZV010000241.1 GCA_946575275.1 uncultured Clostridium sp.
TCTCCTTCAATAAATCTAAAGCAAATATTGGCATTCCCAGGTAGTCTTTTGTTTCCATCTTTTGGCCCATTTAATCTAGTATAAGGAATTTCTAAAAGTCCATTTATAAGTTTATCACGAAGATTAGTTAACTTTTTGCTATGCTCCTCTAGATTATCTGTTGCAAGTTCCATGGCCTTACCAAGTCCAACTATACCAGCAATATTTTCAGTTCCTGCTCTTCTTGCTCTTTCTTGACCACCACCATGAATTAAATTGTGAATCCTTATGCCCTGTTTAATATATAATACACCGATTCCTTTAGGTCCATAAATCTTGTGTCCAGCAAGAGATAAAAGATCTATATTTTCAGCCTTTACATCAACTGGAACATTCCCAACTGCCTGTACTGCATCTGTATGGAATATTACTTTCTTCTCTCTACAAATTTCACCAATTTCTTTAATTGGTTGCAAAGTTCCAATTTCATTGTTAGCATACATTACTGAAACTAAGATTGTTTTATCTGTAATTGCATTTTTAAGATCCTCTAAATTTATAAAACCTTCTTCATCTACATCTAAATATGTTACATCAAATCCATTTTTCTCTAAATAGTTACATGTATGTAAAACGGCATGATGTTCAATTTTAGTTGTAATAATGTGATTTCCCTTGGCCTTATTTGCTGATGCAATTCCTTTTATTGCCCAGTTATCAGCCTCAGAACCGCCACCTGTAAAATATATTTCATTTGGAGACGCATTTATTGCTTTTGCAATTTTAATTCTAGCATCTGAAATTGCCTTGTTAGTTTCTCTTGAAAGACTGTAAAAAGAAGATGGATTTCCAAATTTTTCAGTAAAGTAAGGTAACATCTCATCTAATACTTCTGGTTTAACATAAGTTGTAGCAGAATAATCCATATATACTTGTTTCATATACATCACCTCTATAATTTAATTTTCAATTGATTATTTTCTTTTTGAATTCTGTAATAGTCATCAACAATATCTTGAAGGGTAACATTTTCCATTACATCATCAATACTTTTTTTGATTTTCTCCCAAAGGATTCTAGTTGCACAGCAATCAATATTATTGCACTTATCACCTTCAATACAATCTGAAATTTCAACCGGTCCTTCTAAAACAAACATAATTTCAGCAACTGTTATATATTTAGGTTCACGTTCTAAAATATATCCTCCCTGTTTCCCCCTAATACTTTTAATTATTTTAGCTTTTCTAAGCGGAGAAAATAGTTGTTCTAAATAATAATCAGATATATTTTGACGTTCAGCAATTGTCTTAATTGATATTGGTTCACCACCATAATTAATTGCTAAATCAACCATTGCTTTTACCCCATATCTGCCTTTTGTGGACAATTTCATAAACTCACCCCTTAATGTTGAGTAAAACACTATGCTTTACAATTTATATCTTACCAACTTACTCGGAATTTGTCAATATTCAATATCAAAAAAAAATTGCGATAATTCTTAATATATTTAAGAATTATTGCAATTTTATTGTTAAAGACAAATGCTAATTGGAAGAATAATAAGTGAAATACCTTCACATTTAAGTCTTGGCATCTCTGGTATCATAATTCCACCACTATTTAGCATGCTACAATAAGGTGTACAATTGCCTAAAAATTTCTCATAATACTCATGTTGTGCTGTTTTCCGTAACAAACTAATGGATTGACCTTTTGTTGCAACTTTAATTACTTTCCCAAAAACAGTACAAGGACAATCAATTTTATCATAAACATATGAATTATTATTCATAAAAAAGTTACTATTTACATTTAACACCACTGGAGTTTCTCCACAATTTAATATTAAGTCTTGGGTTGAATTTTTATTTAATATTTCATTTAAGTGAGTTACCATGTTGTTTATTGAGTTGAAATTTATAATTCCATTATCCTTTGAAGGTATTATTTTATTTAAACAATCACAGCCAAAACAATCAAAAATATTAATTAAGGAATCTAGATATGAATTAAGGGATTCAGATGTTAAATTACCACTAATTTTAACATAATCGCCACTTTTAATTTCGCCTTCCTTAATGGTTGTATTATCAAAGATCTTAACTTTATTAATTGCATTAATACCATTATATAAATCACTATGCAAGGTGAAAGTTGTATAAATCTTCTTTATTTCTTCTTCTCTTCTAATAAATTCTCTATTTTCAACAGAGGCTAAATTGTTCCTTGTTTCTTCTTTAAGTTCACCTTTGTATATGTTAGTACCCTTATATCCTTCTCTTTCCTCATCTGCACATCTATCTTCATCGAAATCGCGATTTTTATTCTCTATGCCAGCTCTTCCTGAAAGAGTTTGATCTTGTATAAGTCTAGTTGTTCTTATATCTATATATCCACTTAATACTACTGAAGATAGATTTTTTACTAAACCTTCATCTAAATACATAAGCAAATCTAAATTACTATTATCCAAAATGGTACTTCCCTAAAGAATTGTTTCATAACTATTTTACTTTTATAACAATAAATATATTACATATATTTCCTGGGAAATTATGTAATATATTTTGTTTTATATTTTTATTCTTCACCTATATTTTTGTTGTTATAAGAATAAACGTTATACCCCTTCCAAATTTCTTCTAAATTATTAAAAGTATCCGCTACATTCTCTTTTTCTCGAAGACCAACGGCAATGATTAGTGCATTTACAACAGCTAGTGGTGCTACTAATGAATCTACGAAGGATGCCATATTACTTTGAGCAATTAGTGTATAATCTGCTTTTGTAGCAAGAGGTGATAGAAGACTATCAGTTATAGATACAACTCCTGCACCTCTATCTTTTGCAAAGTCTAAGGCATCAATAGTTTTTGTTGCATATCTTGGAAAGCCTATTCCAATAACTAAATCTCCCTCTTTTACATTTATCATTTGTTCAAAAATATCAGAAATACCATAACTAACTATTCTAACATTTTGTAATATTATGTTTAAATAAAACCCTAAAAACTCTGCAATAACAGTAGAACTTCTAAGACCAATTATATATATTTTTTTAGCTTTAAAAATCGAATTTATTACTTCCTCGAAAGTATGATTATTGATTTTTTCAAGAGTTGCTCTTATATTTTCCATATCAGCTTTAAGAACCCCTTTTAAGGTATCTCCATCTGATACATAATCTTTTGATAGTTCTAATCTTTGAACTGTAGTTAATTTATTTTTAATTAATTCTTGAAGTGCTTTTTGAAGACTTGGATATCCTGAAAAACCCAGCTCATTAGCAAATCTAACTACTGTTGATTCAGAAACCCCAACTGATATTCCAAGTTTTGCTGCTGTCATAAAAGCTGCTTTATCATAATTGTTTAATATAAATTCAGCAATTAATTTTTGTCCTTTGCTAAGTCTTTGAAATTTCACTTGTATATTTCTCATTAAATCCTTATTTTGCTCTATAAGTTCATTATCCATTTAATCATCCTACCATTTAATATTCTTAAATTTATGTTTAACCCTATTAATTTTATCATTTAAAATTTTATTTTACAATTTATTTATATAATCTAATTCCTCTGCTGTTAATTCTCTGTACTCTCCTATCTTTAAATCATTAATTTTTATTTCACCAATGGAAATTCTCT
>CAMNZV010000242.1 GCA_946575275.1 uncultured Clostridium sp.
CCAGTAAATGCAAGAATTAATGTATCTGTCATAGTTCCCATTATATCCATACCAATATTCATTGCAGATTTATATAACTGTTTTTCTTTTATATTAGGATTTATTGCTTTAATTTCAGATACTGAAGAAGCTATAGACATAGTAGTATCCATTATTGCTCCCACTGATGCAATTAAAATTCCAGCAAAAAATAAATTATGAATTTTTAATTTAGTATTAGTTGCTATATATACTAAATCTTCTGTTTCTAGGGTATTAAAGGATGACACATTTGAAATATCTCCTATTGTAAAAGCTATTAACCCAGCAATTACTGTACATATAATACAACTAATTCCTGCTATAATACTTTTTTTGCTCCATCCATTTAGTGATATTAAAGTTACAACTGTTGAAATTATAACAACTATAACAGAAGCTATTATTGGATCAACTCCCCTTATAATCATTGGAATAAACAAATAAATAATATTAATTAGTGAAAATCCTAAGGCAAAAACAGATTTTAGTCCCTTTATTTTCCCAAAGTAAATCACAACAAATAAAAATATAAAACCAAGAACATATAATGAACCCTCTCTGCTATAATTTACAACACTTAGTGTTGCAAAATCATCAAAACTTGAAACAACATATTTTGTTCCAATTTTACCTGGCTTATTATCAACTCTTCCCACAAAATTATTTACAGTTACAATATCTCCTTTATTTTTTCCTGTTAATATTTCCATCTCAAATTCTTGTATCCCTATTTTTATATCTGGATAACTAGGATCTTTCTCTAAAGTATCCGATAAAATTCTTACTACCTGAGCCTTTTCATAGACAATCCCCTCATTTACATCTGCAGGTTTAGTGTATTCTAAAGTAGTGTTAAAAATATATAAAAAGACAAAAAATAAGACCATAGAAATAGTCCATATATACCTAGTTATTTTATTCTTCATAATATTTATTCTCCAATTCATTATAAGTTTTTAGGGTGGAGGTTAATCCACCCATATTTTTTATTTATCTAGTCATCTTATTAATTATTATTATAAAGTCCTTTGCATTAATAACTCCATCTAAATTAATATCAAACTTTCTTATATTACCTTGATAATTTCCAAGTGCAATTGATAAATCTGCTAAAGTTATTCTTCCATCCTTGTTAATATCAGATGCATTAGCATAAGTATATATTTCAGTTGTCACTTCATTTGTATTAAATTCACTTAAGCTATCAAATGCTCCAGTTACCTTTCCATCTTCTACTATAGCCTGTGCACTATCTGCTTTTCTTAATACAACCTTTGTTTCACCAGCATTTACACCAGATTTCATCTTAAATGTAAATTTAGCAACGTCCACTTTTCCTGTACTTGTTATTAATTTTTCACTACCTACTATAATTGAAGCTTTACCATTTTCATTTTTAATGTCAGTGAAAATTGTTCCATCAACTAAACTTTCAGCCTTTACAAATTCTAAGGCATTTTCATCATATTCAACTTCCATATTAAATGCATTTGTATCCTTTATCTTTGATAAAGAAGCTGTATATGTTACTTCATCATTATTGTCAACTACGCCTATTTCTGATCCTGAAACATCTGCTGATGTTATATTTCTTTCAGTAGTTAAAGTATCATATAAATATTTTTCTGTTGTAATTTTATCAGTATTTGTATCATATTTAAATGCATAAGTATTTAATGTGAATTTATCATTTGACATTTCTATTTCAACAATCCACTGCTCTTTTTTCGAATCACTTTGGTCATCTGTAGAGTTCACATCTAAAAATTCATAGTTTGGAGCTATTGGATCACCTGGATTTACTGAATAATTTTTTCTTGAATACCATTTTAATCCGCCTGCATGTCCACCAACCATCCATAATGGTGCATTTTTAGGATCTTCTACTGTTTTTTCATTAATACTTGTTGGATTTGCATTCTTTCCATCTGCATTTATAAACCCTCTTGAATATACATGGTCATGTCCTTGTAAAACTAAGTCTACATCAAGATTTGCAAGGGTTGGTCCCCAATATTTCCTAGCTTCTACAACATCAGAATCACTTACATGTGATGCACCAGTATAAAGAGATTTATGAAAACCTACTACAGTCCATTGACCGTTAGCTTTAGCTTCTGCAACCTTAGCCTTAACAAATGCTAATTGTTTGTCTCTTGCTGTAGCATCATATCTTGCTGTTTCAAGATTAATCATTATAAACTTAGCTGGGCCGTAATCATAAGAATATACAATATTTCCTTCTTGTGCTGGAGCATTGATATGTCTAGTCATTGTGTTATTATCATGGTTACCTTGAATAACTGCAATTGACTTATTCCCAAACATATTTTGTCCACCATCAGAAAATGTTCCACTATTATTTAAAAGTAATTCCCATTGATTTTCACTTGTAGAAGTATTTGTTACATCTCCTGCAAGATAAACAAAGTCAGCATCACTTTCACTTACTTTTTGTAGTGTTGCTCCTAAAGCCTTTGCATCTGTTGAATTATTAACTTGGGTATCTGCAAGGTAAACAAATTTAAAACTATCTTTACTTCCCTTTGCAGGTGCTGTTTTAAATGTACCCTTAAATGTATTGGCACCTTCACCAACTACATATTCATATTCTGAATTTGCTTCTAATCCTGTAACTTGTATTAGGTGAAAGTATTTATTTGCATTCCCAATAGAATTTGTACCTTCAAATGTTAATAGTTTAGAATCACCTACTTTATTTACCACAGCCTTTGTAGCAGATTCAGTAATTGTTGTATAAGTTAAATTAATTGATGTAGATGCATCATCACCTAAGTGTGCATTTACTTGTTTTGGCTTTTGGTTTTCATCATTGTACATTGCTTCAAGTTCCATATCAAAATATATATCTGAACTTGTTTTAGCATTATTGTGTACTGATATAGCTATAGTATTTTCACCTTCTGTCAATATCGATGTATAATTTGACAAATCAACTTCCACATATTTTGCTGTTCCACTTGCAAGACTTTCATGATTAATTGAACCTTCTGGCATACTATTTCTTGATACTTCACTTCCATTAATGTACATTACGTAACCATCATCTGCAAATAATTTTGCTGTTAGCTTTCCAATTTTTGAAGCATCTTTAACAGAAAAATTCTTTCTAAAATAATAAGTTATAATTGAGTTTTCATCTTTTCCATTTGTTTTGTTTATTAATGTACCCTTACTAATTGAGCCAAAGTCCCCCTCATCATCTGCTGGATATCCAAAAGGACCAATTCCTGTTTTCCATGTTAAATCATCAAAGGATTTACTTCTAAAATCTGTTTCCTTATTAGAATAAAGTGATTTATCCCCATCTTCATACTTCCAATTTGAATTTCCTTCAATAAGTTTAACTACTGATGATACTGATTTAGTAGATTCTTCATAGGACATAGTGGTAGCACTAACAATTTCTGGTCTGTAACTTGTTCCCATTGTTGACATTACCACTGCTGTCAATAATAAACTGACGATTTTTCTACTCTTTTTCATTTTTAACTTTCCCCCTACTTATTATTTTATTTTTTATAATAATATATCCTAAAGCAACATTTCCACCTAAACTTATAATTAATAAAGTT
>CAMNZV010000243.1 GCA_946575275.1 uncultured Clostridium sp.
TAGTGAAATTGTAAATGGTGATGATAAATAATAGTCGCCTTGGCGATTTTTTTATTTAAAAATATCAATATAGCGTATTTTTTTATAGATAGCTGGATATAATTCACTAAGAGGAGTATCAAGTCTATCGTAGAAATGGCTACATATTAAACAATTATTATTTGGTAATACTTTTGTAATAATAACAGAGTGAGAATAAGCTAATTTTTTTTCTGAATAAAACTGAATTATATTACCCTCTTTCAAAGGCATATCAATTGATACTTTACCAATTTTATCTTTAATTAAGTATTCATATAGATATTTTACTTGTATCCATGCAGCTGTATATGGTTTCCATGTATTTGTTAATGGAAGGTTACCAGCATGCAAACATTGAGAAATATAATTTGTACAATCACCACCTGAATTGTTGAAATTTTTATAGTAGGTATTATAATCTATTGCATATTTTCTTGCATATGCAATGGCTTTATTAGGGTCATATTCTTTCATAATAAATTATCTCCTTTAATTATTATTAAACTTTGTGTATAATATATTAAATAAATAAAAAAGAAATGAGAGTGTACAAATGAAAATAGTATTAATAATAATAATTTTTGCAATTATAGCCTTAAACTTAGTTACCTTTGTTTATGGTAAAAACAAGATGAAGAAAATTAATGAACTTTCAGAAAATGTAGATGAAGAATATAAAAAGGTAATGAAATATATGGTAATATCAATAATTACTTCTTTTTTGGCAATTATTATTTGTAGTATTATAGCAGTAATAAATGCATTTTAGTAAATTAATTTAATATTTAATTAAATTTTTAAGTTTTTAATGAATTCATTTACATTTAATGATAGAATTATTATATAACTATTTTGCTGAAAGGGTGATATTATGATTGATGATTTAAAAATGGCAATAAGCGAAAAGGACACTGATAAAGCAAGAAGAATTATGGTTAAAGGTTTAATTGATAGCAATTATCCTCATGAAGTTTTTAAGGATGCTGTTGAACTTGCAAGTGAATACAATTTATTTGATACACATGATAAAGAAAAATTTATTTCAGATCCTGAAAATTGGGATGAAATTTATTTAGAAAAATTAAAATATAAACTAATGAAAAACTTTTCAAGGGAGAGATTTATGGTTGCATATTATGTTGCTAGAAAGCTTGAAAAAGTTGAAAAAAATAACATTGACGATGAAACACAAATAGAAATATATGATAAATTTAAAAATACAGTATTCTTAGCACAGGTTGGTGCCACTGTATTAGGATTAGTAGCAGTTGGTACAATTGCTTGGTTTATAAAAAAAGGTAAGAAATAAAATTCTTACCTTTTTTATATGTAGTACATATCATTTTTATCATCTTCGTAATTCTTAGCTTCAAGTACAAGATCCTTTAAAGAAACAGAAGCTAGGGTAACTGCAATTTCTTCATCTAGTTTTGACCATAATAAACCTTTCATAGCCTTTTCTATATCTTTTGCAGACTCCATAACAGTACTATCTGTTCCTTCAAATAAACTAACTTCAATTGCCTCTAAAATATCCCTAGCTGATATTTCAGATGGGGATTTTGATAATTGATATCCACCTTGCGCACCTTTTACTGAAATAACCAAGTTTGATCTTTTAAGAAGTGAAAAAACTTGTTCTAAATATATCTTAGAAATTTTAAGTTCTTCAGCAATACTAATTATGGTTATATATTCACCATTTGAACCCTTTTTTGCAATATGAATCATTGCAGCTAGCCCATATCTTCCTTTTGACGAAATCTTCATATTCATCCCCCTCACATAGTAATCATATATGTAATTATAACTGTCTATTATAAATAAATCAAATATAAAAATTTTTTTATTAAATAAAATTATGATATAATATTATAGAAAGTGACAATGTGGTCGCATAGTTGTATTAATTTACAAACTTGGGACCTTATTTTTAATTAGGAGGATTACAAATAATGACAATTATTTTATTAGTTATTTCACTTATTTTATTAATTTGTATAACTTCTAGTAAAATTCTTTACCGTTTTGGTGTGCCGACCTTATTGGTTTTTTTAACTATTGGTATGTTATTTGGTTCTGATGGAATTGCTAGAATTTATTTTGATAATATTTCATTATCAAAGGAAATATCCTCTATAGGATTGGTTATAATTCTTTTTTATGGTGGATTTAATACAAACATTAAAGCTGCAAAATCTGCAGTTTTACCATCTATATTATTATCCACAATTGGAGTTGTTATTACAGCAGGTGTTACTGGAGTATTTTGCCACTATTTATTAAATATAGGTTTTCTAGAATCTTTATTGGTTGGTGCTGTAGTATCATCAACTGATGCTGCATCTGTTTTTTCAATATTAAGATCTCAAAAGTTAAACCTAAAGGGTAACTTAGCATCAATTCTTGAAGTAGAAAGTGGAAGTAATGATCCTTTTGCATATATGATGACTATATTAATATTATCTATGATGGGTGCTAATTCAGATATATCTATGGGACACCTTGTATTTACACAATTATTTTTTGGAATAATTACACCAATATTAATAGCTATATCATCAACATATTTACTAAGGAAAATTGAATTTGAAATAGAAGGATTCTATCCAATATTTTTTGCAGCACTTGCACTATTAGCCTTTAGTGGTGCAGAATTTTTTCATGGTAATGGATACTTAAGTGTATATTTATTTGGAATTATAGTTGGTAATTCTAAGATACCCCACAAAAAAAGTACTGCTAAATTCTTTGATGGGATATGTTGGTTAATTCATATAGGAATGTTCTTTTTACTAGGGCTTTTATCCTTTCCGTCAAAATTTATAGATATAATGCTTCCAGCAGTTCTAATTGCAGTGTTTTTGTTAGTCATTGCAAGGCCTTTATCTGTATTTATACTGTTAAGTTTCTTTAAAATGAATAAAAGAGAAAAACTATTAATTTCATGGGGGGGTCTTAGAGGTGCAGCTTCTATAGTTTTTGCCATGGTGGCAGTTACAAGTGGAGTAGAACTACATCATGATATATTTCACACTGTGTTCTTTATTTGTTTAATTTCAGTAGGTATTCAAGGAACCCTTTTGCCACTAGTAGCTAGAAAATTAAACTTAGTAGATGATAATGCTCCTGTACTTAAAACTTTTAACGACTATGTGGCTGATAAAAGTAGCCAGTTGTTAGAGGTTTTAGTTGATGCTGATAGCAAGTGGATAAATAAAACTATAATGGATGCAAATATACCAGAGGAAATATTAATAGTTATGATTAAGAGACAAGAAGAAGTAATTGTACCTAAAGGTAATACTAAGATATTACTTGGTGATATTATGGTGTTAAGTGGAAATGATATTCAAAGTATTATATAAATTTAAAAAAGTAACTCAAACTAAAAAAACAAGTTTCAGTTACTTTTTTTGATTTTTAATAATAAGTATACTATAAATTTAATGTGTTTAATTAAAAAATATGAAGTTTACATGAAGGATATTTATAAATTTGAATCAAAAGTTAAGGTTAAATTATCATTTACAGCTGATGATATTAAAGGATTAGATAAATCTAAATTAACAGTATT
>CAMNZV010000244.1 GCA_946575275.1 uncultured Clostridium sp.
ACATCAAGGTATACTTGATTTATCATTTTTATCTATAATTCCTAATATGACAATAATTGCTCCAAAATGCTTAAGTGAAATGGAAGTACTTTTAAGATATGCTATAAATTTTAATGGGCCAATAGCAATTAGATATCCTAGAGGGAATGATATAGTTAAGAATATTAAACCGGTATCTAAGATAAAGTATGGTAAGTGGGAAATAATAAATAGTGGAGAAAAGGTTGCAATTATAGGTACAGGTAAAATGATACAATATATAATTAAGGCAAATGAAAAATTACAGAAAGAAAATATTAATTGTACTATTGTAAATGCAATATTTATAAAACCTTTAGATAAAGAACTTATTAAAGAATTGGTTAATAATAACTATAAAATTATTACTGTTGAAGATAATATGCATGCAGGTGGACTTGGATCTATGATTTTAGATGAATTGAATAATTTAAATTATAAAGAAAAGATCAAAATACTTGCCTATGAAGACAAATTCGTAAATCAAGGGAATGTTGATGAACTTTATGCTGAAAATGGATTAAATGATGAATATATTATTAAGGAAGTTAAAAAACTATTATAAATAAGAGGTATTATTAGATGGCAGATAAAAAAGAGAGACTTGATATTTTACTTGTTTCAAAAGGTATTATATCCTCAAGAGAAAATGCTAAAACTAGTATTATGGCAGGGGAAATCTTTGTAGATAATCAAAGAGTTGATAAAGCCGGAGAAAAGGTTAGTATAAATGCTAACATAGAATTTAGGGGTAAAACTCTTAAATATGTTAGCCGTGGTGGATTAAAATTAGAAAAGGCAATGAAGGAATTTCCTATTACTATAGAGGATAAAATTTGTATGGATATAGGGGCATCAACTGGAGGTTTTACTGATTGTATGCTTCAAAATGGGGCAAAAAAGGTATATGCAGTTGATGTAGGCTATGGACAATTTGCTTGGAAACTTAGAACAGATCCTAGGGTAGTTTGTATGGAAAGAACAAACATTAGATATGTTACTAAAGAGCAGGTAACAGAAAATTTAGATTTTGCATCAATTGATGTATCCTTTATTTCGTTAAAAAAAATAATGCAAGCAACAATTAATCTTTTAGGAAATAAGGGCGAAGTAGTTGCATTAATTAAACCTCAATTTGAGGCTGGTAGAGAAAAGGTTGGAAAAAAAGGTGTTGTTCGTGACATAGAAGTACATAAAGAAGTAGTTTATGAAATAGTAGATTATTTAATTTCAGTAGATTTGAAGGTTCTTGGATTAAGTTATTCACCAATTAAAGGGCCAGAAGGAAATATTGAATATTTAGTATATTTTACAAAGGACATAGAAAAAGAAAGTGATTTTGAAAGAGATTTTGTGGAAAAGGTAGTTATAGCTTCCCATACAGAAATATAAATTATTTGGAGGTATTATGAAAAAATTAGCTATTGCAATAAATCCTAGTAAGGATGAAGGCTTTAAATTATTAAAAATTGTAAAAGAAAAATTTCAAGATACCTTTAATTTAGAAGAAATAATAGTTTTTAATTCTTATGATTCTTACAAGGAACAATTACCAGAAGATATTGACTTGATTTTAGTATTAGGTGGGGATGGAACCTTTTTAAACGTAGGTAGAGAAATGAGCAAAAAAGTTTCTGTACCTTTACTTGGTCTTAACATGGGTAATCTAGGATTTTTATCTGGAATTGAAATTCAATATATTGATGAGGCTATAGAAAAAATTAAAAATAAATATTATTCTATAGATAATAGAATAATATTAAATTGCAATATTGGAGAAAATAACAAACAAAATGCAGTAAATGATGTAGTTGTTACTAGAGGTATTTTATCAAGAATTGTTACTTTTAAGATTTTCATTAATAATAAATTATATACAACATTTAAAGGTGATGGTTTAATAATTTCTACACCAACAGGTTCAACAGCATATAATTTTTCTGCAGGAGGACCAATAATATACCCTAATTTAGATCTAATTACATTAACACCAATTTGTCCACATACTAAAAGTATGCAACCAATGGTTGTAAGTGGTGAAAGTATTATTGAGATAATACCAGAAAACAGCAAGGAAATACATTTAACGGTTGATGGACAAAGAGTAATAAAGGTTTTAGAAAAAGAAAAAATTACAGTTACAAGGGCAGAAAAAGATATTAAAGTTCTACAATTTGAGGATTATGACTATTTTAAAGTATTAAGAAGCAAAATTTTGAATAATTCTAATGAATGTGATAGGTGATAGGATGAAATCAAAGAGGCATATAAGGATATTGGAAATAATTAAAAACAAAGATATTGAAACACAAGAAGAAATTGCAGATGAGTTAAAAAAAGAAGGCTTTAATGTTACTCAAGCTACGGTTTCAAGAGATATTAAAAATTTAAAGCTAATTAAGGTTCAGGGTGAATCAGGTAAATATAAATATGAAGCACCTACCAGCTCTAGTTCTTTATCAAATAGTAAAATTAATACACTTATATCAAGTCTTGCAGTATCAGTTGAAAACGTAGATAAAATGGTTATTATAAAAACAGTATCAGCAGGGGCAGGACCTGTTGCAGAAGTTATAGATGGCTTAAATAATAGTAATATTGCAGGGACAATAGCTGGGGAAAATACAATTTTTGTTATGGTTAGAACAATTCTTGATGCGGAACAATTAGTAATAACTATAAGAAAAATGATTAATTAATTATTGAGGTGGTATTATATGCTAATTCAATTAAATATAAAAAACTTTGCATTAATTGAAGAAATCACAATTGAATTTAAAGAAGGCTTTAATATTTTATCTGGAGAAACAGGTGCTGGTAAGTCTATTCTAATAGATGCAATTGATTATGTTTTAGGCGGTAAATTTTCAAAGGATCTAATTAGAACTGGAGAAGATAGAACTTATGTTGAAGCTATATTTTCATTAAACAGCAAAGGTGTAAAAAAATTACTAGATAGTTATGGTGTTGAATATGAAGATATTTTAATTATTTCAAGAGAAACAACAATAAGTGGGCGAAGTATAATTAAAATAAATGGCAAAAGTATTATTAGAACTCAATTAAAAGAAATTAGAGAGAAAATACTAGATATACATGGTCAACATCAAAATCAAGATTTACTACAAAAAGGAAGACATATTGAATACTTAGATAACTTTATTTCAAAGGAATTGGAAGAAACTTTAGAGGAATTTAAAGTTTTGAAATCTGAATTGTTAAAGACAAGGCAGGATATTAATTCCTTAGAGGGGGATGAAAATAACAAAAAACAGATAGATTATATAAAGTTTCAAATAGAAGATATTGAAAAAGGTAAATTATCTATTCATGAAGAAAATGAACTAAAAGAAGAATATAACCTTTTAGCAAATGCTGAAAAAATAAACAAATCACTTAAAATTAGTTATGGACTTTTAAAAACTAGTTTGGAGGGAAATTCAGTAATTGAAGCCTTAAGCAAAGTTCTTTCAGAATTTAATGAGATTGAAAAACATATAGAATCCTTTACTAAAAAAAGAGAATTGCTTCAAGAAGCTTTTTACAACATAGAAGAAATTTCAAGG
>CAMNZV010000245.1 GCA_946575275.1 uncultured Clostridium sp.
CCTTCTGCTGTATCTCTATTTTCATTTGCATATACATTATATGTGTATTTATGACTATATTTTGTTCCTGGCTTCATTTCATTATTTGATACTAAATTTCCTATTTCATCTACTAATTCTACTTTACTTCCTTGGATTTTTGCTATGTCTACACCTAATATAATTTCTTCCCAGTCATCTGTTAAATCTATTTAATTTACATTTAGGATAAATAAGGAAAACTATTTACATAAAATTAAAATTTATGCAAATAAAAATTAATTTTAAAATCAACAATAAATATTCCTACAAATTAATCATTTTAACATTAAGAAGGTATGCTTACGTATTTTCAACCTTTAAGCATACCTTCTTATTTATATATCTTCTTTTTTTCTTTTTAAGCTTGCAAAAAACATTCCACTACTTACAAATATTAATGCAATCCATATTAAACTACTATTGATATCACTTGTTTTTACTGCCTTAGTTTTATCTACAGCTTGTCCTTCTGTCTTTGTAGTACCTTCTGACTTAGTTGTATCTTTTTCTTCTTCACCTAATACACTAAAATTAGTTGAAGCAATTCCAGTTGTAGATACAATACTTATACTATAATTCCCAATCTCAAGAGTTTTTAAATACTCTCCTTTAATAGTAACAATTGTACTCCCTTCCCTAACTGTATAATACTCCTTTGGTACCTCTTTATCACTAATCATAAGTTTTACAAAATCCTTAAAATTAGCATCTGACCTAAAGGTTGCATCACTTCCAACTACAACTTTTTGATTCATACCATCAATTATTATAGGGCTTTTAGAAGGAGGATTTTCTCCCTTGATTATTAAAGCCTTTATTGCATTTTCTATTGATATAGCATATCCATCTACTATTCCCTGCTCTGTTATATCTTTTCCTCTTATTATTTCATCCTTTGCTGCATTTAAGGCATTTACACTTTCCTCTGTATATTTACTTAAATCATTTGGAATTTTTCCTATTGCTTCATCTACCTTAGTATAATCTGAAGCCTTTATCTTAATTGATATCTCATTTATAACATTAGATTTATTTGAATTCAAAATATTATTATCATATATTCCAATAAAAGATGTCCAACTTCTATTATACCCATCCCAATTAGACACAGAAATTTTTCCACCAATTGCCTCAAGATAATTGTCATCAAGTATAATTTTGCTAACAGGTGATATACTAGTATCAGTTGTAGTACATCTTACCCCTATAGCCCCAACACCTGGCAGTCCCACTGAATAAATTTCTCCCATGTTTATATTAATTGAACCCTCTGACCATATTCCAATATCCATATTTGAAATTGCATTTACATTACCTCCATTAAAGGTAATATTATTTTTAGCCGATAGTCCTGCATAATATCCATTTACCTTTACATCTGATGTTCCATTAATTGTTATATCCTTAGAATAAATTGCAGCCCTTCCAGTTGATACTGCATTAACAGTACTATCTGTAATTGTATTACTACCAAGACTATACATTGCAGGATAATATCCAACTAAATCTAAATTAGAATTATTTTTTACATCAATATTCATATCTGTATAAATAGCATTAGAACTAGTTGATTTCAATTTAACAATAGAATTATCAATAATTAAATCATTTCCAGTGGTTAATGCAACAGCATCATCTTCAGAAGTAGAAAAATCAATTTCACTATCTATAATACTCATAGTACCAATAGGCTCTCCACCTGAAATTCCTCTATTGAAATTATCACCTTTACCAGTAATAGTACTATTCTTAATTTCTAGTACACTAGATGTTACATTAATACCTATTGAATAATTATCAATTTCAATATTTGCATCTTCTATTTTAATAGAATTAACAAAATCATTTACAGCTATAGCAGAACCCTTCTGTGTAACAATTTCAGATGTATCAATTAGTTTAATATTTGAGTCTTTAATACTTAAACCAGAATAAGCATATATTCCATAGGTTGTATATGATATAGATTGTGAAGCAGTTGTAATATTCAAACTTCCACTACCTGAAATATTAACCTTACCAGCTGTATAAATTCCATATTTAACATTGGTATATTCACTTGGTACAATTACATTTTCACCAACTAAAACTATATTAAGTGGTTTACTACTTGCACTTGCACCTTCTTCTTATATTCCAATAGCCTTTACATTTCCATTAATTGTTGCATCAGTTAAAGTAACAGTATTTGTTGTTTCATCATATTTAGCTGTACCATTTCCAAGATATAAAGTTTTATCTATAGCCTCATTAATTTTAACTCCATTTACAAAAACAGTAGTAGTATCAGAGGCAAAGGTTATAGTTGGCATAAAGCAAGCTATAAATATAAATACTAACGACAATGATATAGATTTTTTCCCAAATTTAATTCCCATATTCTCATTCCTTTCAAATTTATTCCCAAATTAATTTTAGCATATAGATATGTATTTTCTGTTAATTTGTCAAAAACGGTTATCCAATGTCACAAGTGGTAATATTATGATCTAAATATTGTTTTCTATACCATCCTATAGTACTATATATTTAAATAAATTTTTGGGGGATACTATGAAAATTGCCTATATAGAAGATGATGAAAAGGAAATAGCAATTCTAAAGGAATATCTTATGGAAATACTATCAGAGGATTTTGAATTTAGTGCTTTTTCTAGTGATATTGAATTTTTTAATAGCTGGAAGAATGAAAAATATCATATAATCTTTCTTGATATATATTTGAAAGACACATTAGGAATTGATATTGCCAGAAAAATTCGTGAAAGTGATGAAGATGTACATCTTGCCTTTTGTTCAAGCAGTAATGATTTTGCAACTGAAAGTTATGAAGTAAAAGCTAAATATTATCTTCAAAAACCCTTTACTAAAAAAAATATAAAAGAAATGATATATAGAATAAACATTGATGAAATTAATAGAAAAATTAAAATTCCTTTAACTAAAGATCAAAATATTATGCCCTATAACATAATTTACATAGACTATAAAGGTCATTATGCAACATTACATAATAAAATCGGAGATGATATTTCAATTAGAGTTTCTCAAACAACTTTAGAAAAAGCATTTTTAGACTACTCCTTTTTGCAATGTTGTTGTAAGGGTATTATTGTAAACTTCTATGAAGTATCAAAACAAGATAATAATATATTTTTAATGAAAAATGGAGAATCTATACCTATAAGTAGAAGAAAACTTAAAATGATTACAGATAAATACAATTCCTTTATTATAAATAAAACCATAAATATATTAAATTGTTAATCATCTTTTACAATTTTAATAACAATTGTTAACTAAATTAAATTTCCAATGTATTAATAGTATAATATACCATATTATACTATTAATAATTTGGAGGGAAGAAAATGAACAAAAGCGAAACTAATGATTATTATTTTAAAATTAACAAACTAGGACTACTTATCGTAGGGCTACTATATGCCATTATAGTAACAGGACAAGTAGCAGAATGCTTCAAGGCAGAGCCTAATGCACCAGCACCTATACTTTTAGCATTTTCAGCAATTATTATACTTATATATTTAGT
>CAMNZV010000246.1 GCA_946575275.1 uncultured Clostridium sp.
CCTCCATACAATTACCAGAAATCCACTTATCTTTTAAATTAAACAATTCATTTGAATTACCCATTAAGGTATTTACAAAATTATCCGTTTGCACAGCTTCATAGTTCATAATCAAATTTCTAATTTGATAATTATAGGTTATAACACCTGTCTTCTTATAAATCCCATTTAAAATAACTGACAAATCACTATATGCAAAGAAGGCCTTAGGATTTTTTGATATTACATTATAATCAATATAAGGCAAAACCTCATTTGCTAAATCCCCACCTGATATATCAAAAATTGCCTTTATCCTCTTATCTAAAAAGAATTTATTTATATTATCTGCCCTTTCTTTTCCACTTCCATTATAACCAAAAGATCTTTCATAAATATTCAAACTTAATATAACCCTAAGTCCTATATTTTCAAGTTTATTTACTAAATAATTAATTCTATCTTCCATTTTATAGCAAAGACCATTTGAACTTGCAACCAGTGCAATATAATCTCCCTTTTTTAATAACATATTATTTACTTCACCACCTTATATATATAATAACAAATTAATGTTATAATAGAAAATTATAATAATAAAATAGGAGAGAATAAATGAACAAAATTGATTTTAAAGGTAGTGTTATATTAAACCCTGTTCCTGTTGTTTTAATTACAACTAAAAATAAAGAAGGTATGGAAAATGTATTTACGGTAGCTTGGACTGGTACAATATGTACAAAACCACCTATGCTTTCAATATCTGTTAGACCTGAAAGGCTATCCTATGAATACATTAAAGAAAGTATGTCCTTTGTTGTTAATCTTCCAAATACAAACATGACAAAGGCAGTAGATTATTGTGGTGTTAAATCTGGTAGAACCAATAATAAAATAACAGAAATGAAATTTACCATGAAAAAATGTACAAATATTAAGGCGTCTTATATAGATGAATGTCCAATATCAATTGAATGTAAGGTTCGTGAAATAATCCCCTTAGGCTCTCACCATTTAATATTAGCTGATGTTATATGTTCCCACATTAATGATAACTTATTAGATAAAAATGGAAAAATACACTTTGAAGAGGCAAATTTAATTAATTATTGTCATGGTGAATACTATCCAATGACAAAAAAAAGTCTTGGCTCCTTTGGCTATTCTGTTAAGAAAAAGAAAAAATAACTATAAAACTGTACCCAATAGGGTACAGTTTTTTTATAAATCTAAATACATTTTCTTTCCTGTTTTATTGTATTCATAATAATTAATCCCAACCATATCAAGCATCTTTTTGGCTGCAATTACAGAATCAGAATTAGGATACTTATCTGTATAATAAATAATCTCTTTAATTCCACTTAGAATAATAGCCGTAGTACATTCATTGCAAGGAAATAAGGTTGTATATATTCTAGTCCCTTTAATAACTCCTCCATTGCTGTTAAGTATTGCATTAAGCTCTGCATGGCACACATAAAGATACTTAGACTCTAAAGGGTTATCTGTTTTATCCCAAGGCATGTTATCATCTATACAACCTATTGGCATACCATTATACCCCATTGAAATAATCTTATTATCATCATTAACAATGCAAGACCCTACCTGTGTTGATATATCCTTACTTCTTTCTGCTGATAACAGTGCTATTCCCATAAAATATTCATCCCATTTTAAATAATCTTCTCTTTTCATAATAACTCCTTAATCTTCTTTTAAAATTCTTTTACAAATTAAATATGTTAATAAATAATAGCTTCCATAAAATAATAGAAACATAGCAATAATAAATATATTTGTACTTAACATTGATGTATATATGTTACAAGCTAAAATACTAGAAATAGCTTTTATACTAAAATATGAATGTATTATAGCAATACCTAAAGGCACAATATAGTCTATTAAATTTCTAATTAGTATTATCCTATTTATAGACTTTAAATCTAATCCAAGACCCTTTAATATATTAATATTTCTCTTAGAATCAACTATTGAAGTCATTTGTTTTAAAGATAAAATAGCTGTTTGGGTTAAAAGAAAAACTATTCCAATAAAAGTAGAGGCATAAGTAATTACAACTCTTACAGTAGGTTCAAATAACATTACTTCTTCCTTTGTTGTAAAAAGTAAATTGGTATTTGAAAGTCTAATATTAGGGGTAATATTTTTATAAAAAACCTCATCAACAGCTGTCATATTTTTTTTATATTCCAAATTTAAAAAAGAATTTAAAACTGGCATATCTAAAACTAAATAGTCTGGTACAACTAATGTTACTATATTACTCCTTTGAAGTGAATTATATGTAATAACATTATATAGTTTATTTGTATGAGGACTTAAAATTATACCATTTATTAGAAATTGAGTATTGTTATCTAAAAGAGATTGATTTGTCCCATAGGAATTTCTTATATCACTTACCATTACATATTCTTTCTCTGAAAGTTCAATAGTATCCATTCCATTCATTTCTAACAACTTATTAAAATCTGAAACTCCCATAATAGGCACTGTATCCCCTGATATAAAATGCTTGTTATAAAAAAGACTAACAGGATGATATTTTTTGTCTTTAATTGAGTTTTCCTTAAGAAGATAAGCATATGTAAAACCAGAATCATAGGTTTTATAGGAGGCCTTAGATAATACAATATCATTTAGTTGAACTCCCATGTTACCTAAATATCCTTCTATGTCAAAATCTCCTGGATGCCAAAAAAAGTTATCATAATGTGAAACTTCCTTCATTTCTTCTAAAACAGCATTACTAATTCCAGTTCCCGTAAAAAAAATTATAATTGCAATAGTTGAAAAAATACAGGTTAAAGTCATAAAAGATGAATTTGCTTTTTTTTCATATTCTTTAAAAATAACATAACTTATTGACTGTTTTTTTAATATAATTCTCATTAATAAACCAGGTAAGGATGTAAAAAATAAAATTGTTCCAAAGATACCAAGAACTATTGCAATTATTACCTGATTATTAAATAAAACCTTATCCATAATAATTAGCTTATAAAATATAAGCATTAATACTAACCCTAAAGAAAATATTAATTTAAGATTTTTAGTTGAAACTTCCTTAAAATCATGTTTAACAATAGTCTTTCTTATAATAATACTATTAAAGATAAATAAAATAAAATATATTAACCCAAAACATAAAAGTGTACTTTTAAGGGCTCTACTTGATAAAATAAACTTAAACTTAACTATATTTGTATTAAATAACTTTGCAGTAATTATTGATAATCCTTGTGATACAAAAACACCAATTATAAGACCAATTATTAATGATATTATTCCAATTATAAAAGTTTCTGCAAATATAATTAACCAAATTTGATAATTTTTCATCCCAATTATACCATATATATTAATTTCTCTTTGTCTTCTTTTCATTAAGTAGTTATTTGCATATATAAATAATAACCCAATAATAATAGAAACTACAATAGAAACCTTTTCCATATAGTTTTCTACAAACAATAATATTTCATTACTATTAAACTTATAATTCATCATTAATTTATGTGATTCAATAGAATTAAACA
>CAMNZV010000247.1 GCA_946575275.1 uncultured Clostridium sp.
TGCCCTTTATAATGAAGAAATAAACATTAGAAAAATAATGAACTATCCACCTTTTTGTAATATACTATTAATAAATGGATTGTCATTAGATGAAGAAAGACTTAAAATATTTATGGAAGAAGCTTTTGTAAAATTAAAATCAAATGTAACTTTAAGTGAATTTGACATTCTTGGACCAGCACCATGTTTGGTAACTAAGATCAAGGAAAATTATAGATGGCAAATAATAATAAAGGGTAATATTGTTTCAAACATTAGATGTATGATAAAAGAAATACTTTATGAATTATATAAGAATGATTATAATGATATAAGGATAACAATGGATATAAATCCAAATAATCTAGCCTAGGAGGGTATTTGAAATGGCTATTAGAAATATTAGAATAAATGGTGACGAGATATTAAGAAAAAAATGTAAGGCAGTAGATAAGTTTGACGATAAACTACAGGTATTAATTAAAGATATGTTAGATACAATGTATGATGCAGATGGAGTAGGTCTTGCAGCACCTCAAGTGGGAATATTAAAAAGATTGTTTGTAATTGATGTTTATGATGATTTTGGACCTAGAATTTTTATTAATCCTAAAATACTTAAAACTAGCGGTTCACAAATTGGTGATGAAGGATGTCTTAGTGTTCCAGGGGAAAGTACAGAAATTGAAAGACCAAACTATGTTAAAGTAAAGGCTCAAAACGAAAAAGGGGAAGAGTTTATTCTTGAGGCAGAGGAATTATTAGCTAGGGCTATTTGCCATGAAAATGATCATTTAGATGGAATATTATATATAGATTTGATAAAATAATTGGAGGAAAATAAATGAAAATTGTATTTATGGGAACACCTGACTTTGCAGTTCCTTCATTAAAAGTATTAATTGAAAATCATGATGTAATATGTGTATTTACTCAACCAGATAGACCAAAGGGAAGAGGGAAAAAAGTTTCTATATCTGAAGTTAAAGAAGTTGCCCTTGCAAACAATATAAAGATTTTTCAACCAATAAAATTAAAAGAAGAAAAGGAAATGATAGAATATATAAAAGAAAGCAAACCAGATTATATTGTGGTTGTAGCCTTTGGTCAAATATTAACAAAAGAGATCTTAGATATTCCAAAGTATGGTTGCATAAATTTACATGGGTCTATTCTTCCAATGTATAGAGGAGCAGCCCCAATAAATTGGGCAATAATAAAGGGTGAAAAAATATCAGGAAATACTACAATGCTAATGGATGAAGGGTTAGATACTGGTGATATGCTATTAAAAGATGAAGTTGCAATTGATGAAGACATGACAGCAGGAGAACTATATGATATTCTAAAGATAAGAGGTAGTAAATTACTTTTAGACACTTTAGATGAATTCTCAAAAAATAAAATAAAGCCTATTAAACAAAATGATGATACTTTTTATGCTAAAATGTTAGATAAAAGTATTTCGTTTATCAATTGGAGTGATTCTGCAACTAATATTTCCAATTTAATACGAGGCTTAAATCCATGGCCTATAGCTTATACAAACTATAATGATGAAAAAATGAAAATTTATAAAGCAAAAGTTATAGAAGATGAATCAATAAATATACCAGGAGAAATTTTAAGTGTAACAAAAGATGGAATAAAGGTTGGTTGTTTAAAGGGAACTTTAAATATTACGGAAATACAATTTCCTAATGGTAGACCTTTAAAAGTAGCTGAATATATTAATGGGCATGAAATAAAAACAAATATTATATTAAGTTAGGAGTGATAATTATGTACGGTCTTTATTTTGATCCAACAATGATAATAATACTACCTGGAATTATAATATCATTTATTGCACAAGGTATGGTAAAATCAGCCTATAGAAAATATAATGAAATAGGTACTGTGAATGGTTATACTGGGTTACAGGTAGCAAGAAGTATGCTTGACAATGCAGGGCTATATGACATTAGAATTGAAATGACAAATGGAGAATTAACAGATCATTATTCTCCAAAAGAAAGAGTACTTAGGTTATCAGAAGAAGTCTATAACGGAAGAACAATATCTTCAGCAGGCATAGCAGCCCATGAAGTAGGTCATGCAATTCAACACAAAGAATCCTATAGTCCATTAAAAATAAGAGATGTTATTATACCAGTTGCAAATTTTGGTTCTAGTTTTTCTTGGATATTATTTTTTGTTGGGATATTATTTTCAATAAAGCCATTAATTTCAATAGGAATTCTATTATTTACAACAGTAATAGCATTTCAATTAATAACTCTCCCAGTAGAATTTGATGCCTCAAAGAGGGCATTAAGAAACCTTAATAATAGTTCAATACTACATTTAGGTGAAATGACTGGAGCAAAAAAGGTATTAAATGCAGCAGCCATGACATATGTTGCCGGTGTATTAATGTCAATACTACAATTGGTAAGACTAATTGCAATTAGCAATAGAAATGATTAGGGGTAAAATATATGAATAGTAGAAAATTAGCAATCCAAGTATTGGGTAGAGTGTTAAATGAAGGAGCATATTCTAATATAGAATTATCAAATGCTTTAAATGGAAGTGACCTAAGTGACAAGGATAAGGGTTTAGTTACTGAAATAGTTTATGGAACCATTAGAAAATTAAAATCTTTAGATATGATTATTGCATCTTTTGTTAAGGATATATCAATTATGAATAAGAATACATTGAATGTTTTAAGAGTTGCTATATATCAAATGCAATTTTTAGACAGAGTACCATCCTATGCTGCTTGCAATGAGGCTGTTGAAATTGCAAAAGAGATTTCTGAAAAAGATGGAAAACTAGTTAATGGTATTTTAAGAAGTTATTCTGAAACAGATGGTAAAATAGAATTAGAATTTAGAAATAAAATTGATGAAATGGCCTATGAATTTTCCTTTGAGCCATGGATGATTAGAATGTTTATTAAACAATATGGAGAACCTGAAACTTTGAGAATTTTACATGGATTAAATATAATTCCAAAGGTTACAGTTAGAGTTAATGGGATTAAATCTGACTATGAGGAAGTATTTGATGAACTTGAAGCTCTTGAATATGATGTTTTAGAGGGTGTGGTTTGTCCAGAGGCCATTATAATTAATGGAGGTAAAAGTATCGAAGACAACCCACTATTTCTTCAAGGAAAAATAACAGTTCAAGATGAAAGCGCAATGGTTGTAGCACCTATGCTTGATTTAAAAGAAGGGGACACTTTTATAGATTTATGTAGTGCACCTGGTGGTAAAACCACCCATGCAGCAGAACTATTGCAAAATTCAGGTGAAATTTTAGCTTTTGATTTACATAAAAATAAATTAGAACTAATACAGCAAAATGCAAATAGACTTGGGATTACAAATATAAAATTAGAAGAAATGGACTCAACCAAAATAAATGCAGCCTTAATAAATAAGGCAGATAAAATTTTAGCTGACGTGCCATGTTCTGGTCTTGGAATAATAAGAAAAAAACCTGAAATAAAATGGACTAAAAAACGCAATGATTTAAAGGAACTTGTAAATGTTCAAAGAGA
>CAMNZV010000248.1 GCA_946575275.1 uncultured Clostridium sp.
TGTCCAATCAAAGAACTTATATATTTATACTCTGTTAGATTAATTCTCCTTTGTTTATTCATCTGTTTCACCTTTCCTTTACAATTTTTATATAGCTATTTCTTCATCTTCCAACTCTACATCAATAGCAGCTTCATCATCTACTGAATTTAATGTATCTTCATCAACTAAAACCTCCTCATCCTTTTTATTCATATCAAGAAGCGTATTAAGTTCAAATTGCCTTGCAACTTTCACCTTTAATTCTTCTTCATACTGAAATGGTTTTTCATATTCTATCTTTGACTGCTGTAAGTTTCTTTCGTATTCTTCAATTTTACCTTCAATGCTACTTAACTTATTTTCAAGATTATTTAGTGCATTTTCAATCCTTATCATATTTCCATGTGGACTATCTCCAAGTTCTACAGTATATTTTGAATTTCCATGAAGTATAAGGTCTACTTTTTCATAAAATATATTTCTTCTTAGCATTAAATCAAAGCCTCTATAAGTACCGATATGAAGTTCTTCTCCTTTAGGAATTTTTGAAGATAAAGCTTCCATCATTGTCCCTGCCTTTTCTCTTTCATCAAATAATTTACCATTAATAGTTATAGCAAAATCATTAATCTTGTTCATATCACGCTTATTAATATCTTTAATAACACATTCAAGTTGCTGTTTTGCTTCACTTATAAGTTTTGGGTATTTAAAAGTAAAGTTATCTTGCATAGTGTATTTTTGATTATCATAGGCAGATTTTAATACTCTAAGCCTTGATACTTCATTATCAATATCCATCTTTTCTTTAATTAGTGGATTACCTGTTGCAAGAGCTTTTACTTCTGCATAAGAAAGTACTGTTTCATCTACATCCTCACAGTTTCTTGCAACGGATTTTGAAGTCATAATTTGAGAAATAAATTTTTGTTTTTGCTCAACTATTTGCCATAGATAAGAATCAAAGGTGTTCTTAGTAACATACCTATAAATATCAACTTCACTATTCATGTTTCCTTGTCTTAAAATTCTTCCTTCACGCTGTTCTATATCACTTGGTCTATATGGACAATCTAAATGATGAAGTGCTATAAGTCTATCTTGAATATTAGTTCCTGTTCCCATCTTAGGTGTACTTCCTATAATTACTCTTTTATTTCCTGACCTCATATCAGAAAATATTTGCTCACGTTGAATTTCATTTTTAGCATCATGGATAAAGCAAACTTCATCTTTTGGAACTCCTCTCTTCATAAGCTCTTGTTTTACATAATCATAAACAGAAAAACGCCCATCACTATTAGGCGTTCCTACATCACAAAAGACTATTTGAGTTCCTTTTATATCTTGTGATTTTAAGTATTCTTCATAAATATTTTCTATACATTGATTAACCTTTGATGCAGGATCATTTATAGAATTAATATCTAAAAGCCTTGGGTCTGTACCAAGCAACCTTGCTTCATTGGTTATTTTAAGCATATTATCACTAGATGGGTCTACCATACCATTTCTTATTCTCTCAGCTCTTTCTACAAACTCCATCATCACATCTTGAATAAATTCATTTGGCTCTGATGCTGCAAGTATATATTTATCATTCTTCAATTTTGGTACTGGTAGCTGTAGCATATCCGACGTTTGCACATCTGCAATATTTTTAAATAATGTCATTAGTTCTGGTAGATTAGTAAATTTAGAAAATCTACTTCTAAATCTATAACCTGTTCCTTCTGGTGCAAGTTCAAGTGAGGATACAACTTCTCCAAAGCTTGCTGCCCATGCATCAAAATGATGAATGCCACGTCTTTCTAACTCATGGTTTTGAAGATACCTTTGCATAACATACATTTCGGTCATAGAGTTTGAAATAGGAGTTCCTGTTGCAAAAATTACTCCTCTACCACCATTAACTTCATGGAGATATTGACATTTCATAAGCATATCACTTGCCTTTTTAGCTCTAGTATTAGAGATACCAGCAACATTACGCATCTTAGAAAATACTGCACAATTTTTATAATAATGTGCCTCATCCACAAACATACAATCAATACCTAGTTCCTCAAAATTAATGACATCATCTTTCTTAGAAGCATCTAATAATGCTTTCAGCTCACTTTCAAGCCCTTTTTTAAACTTCTCCATTTGCTTAATAGACCAGTTTTCACCACGCTCCCTCTTAGTTTGTTCAATAGCATAAGTCATTTGCTCAATATGATAATTTAGCATTCTCTCTTGTCTTTCCTTAGAGATTGGTATTTTTTCAAATTGACTATGACCAATAATAATTGCATCATAAGCTCCTGTAGCAATTCTACTTACAAACTTCCTTCTATTTTGCTTTTGAAAATCCTTTTTAGTAGTTACAAGGATATTTGCTGAAGGATAAAGTCTTAAAAACTCTGCCCCCATTTGCTCTGTTAAATGATTAGGCACTACATATATGCTCTTCTTTGCAATTCCTAATCTTTTAAGCTCCATACCACTTGCTATCATTTCAAAACTCTTACCTGCACCAACACAGTGGGCAAGTAATGTACTTCCTCCATAAAGAATTCTTGCTATAGCATTTACTTGATGGTTCCTAAGTTTAATATCAGGATTCATTCCTGCAAAAGTTAGATGTGAACCATCATATTCTCTTAATCTGATGTTATTAAAATTTTCATTATAAAACTCAACATATTTCTTTCTTCTATCTGGATCTCTAAACAACCAATTTTTAAACTCTTCCTTTAATTGATTTTGCTTTTCTCTTGCCAGCATTGTTTCCTTTTGATTTAAAACATATCTTACACTATCTCCATCTTCTATTCTGTCTTTTACAGTAACTGTTCTAAGATTTAAGCTTTCTTCAATTATATAGTAAGCATTTATTCTCTTTGTTCCAAAGGTTTCTGTTGCTGCTATAGAGTTTCCATCTGCACCTTTATTTTCTATGCTCCAAGAAGCATTATAATTATTATAGTGTACTTTTATTTCATTATTTGAGTATCGTGAATTTGAGTTTTGAAAGTATCTTGGTGTACCCAATGTTTCATAAATAAATTTCTCCATATCACCTTCTTCAATCCAAGTAGTACCAAGTCTTATATCAATTTCACTTGCTTCAAGTTCTTTAGGTTGCACTTGCTCTAATGCTAGTACATTTCCTGTAAATAAAGCTGCATTGGTTTCTGCATATACTTTAGCAATTCTAAGCTTTTGCCTTACATTTCCGCTTAAATATTCATCTTGTGGTTCCCATCCTTTTAAAATATCATCTTTATCATAATGTTCAGGGTTTAAAAAGATTTGTCCTTTTAGCTCTTCTATAATATTTTCTGGTGTACTATCATAAAGCTCTAACATTAAAGATAAGTCCACCTTACCTTTTTCATTTAGACTTACAGTTAATGCTTCAATAGCTGTATCTACTTCTGTTATCTTTTCTAAAGGTCTAATTGTCTGCTTAGTAAACATATCAGCCTTAGTAACTTTATTAGCTTCATCAACAACTTCTAATGAACATAAAAGAGGATAATCATTGTCATCTCTGAAAGCTG
>CAMNZV010000249.1 GCA_946575275.1 uncultured Clostridium sp.
TATGGCATTAAAATAAACAAACATCCTGCACACATATTAAGTAAAAAATTTGAAATTACAGCTGCATTATAACCTTTGCTTCTAAATAGTGATAAATCAACTAATGGCGAAGCGCTTCTGCTTTCTATAAATAGGAATGTACTAAATAGAATTCCAAAAGCAACTATTAATCCAAGAATAACAGGACTTGTCCACCCATACTGAGCACCGCGAGTTACAACTAAATTTAATGAAAGTAGTGATAAAACCAATGTAATTATTCCAAAATAGTCAATTCTTTGTTTTTTTCCACTAATAACTTTACTTTCTGGAGTGCCTTTAATTAAAAACATACCTAATATAGCTACTGGAACAGTAATCCAAAATAACCATCTCCAGCTTAATGCAGACACTACTGCACCTCCAAAGAAATTAGCAACACCACTGCCTCCCCAAGAAGCCAAAGACCAAAAGCTTAAAGCACGAGGACGAGCCTCACCTGGATAATAAGCATTGATAAGTGCTAAAGTTGCTGGCATTATAAATGCACCTGATAAACCTTGAATAACACGTCCTATAATAAGAAATGTAGCCCCTTGTGCTGTTGCGCAAAGTATAGATCCGATTATACTTAATATGAATCCAATTTGAGTCATCTTAACTCTTCCTATTTTATCAGCGATACTTCCTGCAGTTACAATACTAACTCCACAAATTAATGCAGTTATACTAACAGCAGTATTTACTATAGAACTTGAAATTCCTAAATCATGTGTAAGTGGTGGCACCCCAGCTGTTATTGAACTCCCAAATAACCAATAAGTTGCTACACCAAGAATCATTCCTGATAACAAACGATCATTACCTTTATAATTTTCCATATAAATTCCTCCTCAAACTTTTTTGGTACTGTCAAAGTTTTATATATCTTTAAGACAGCAACCCTTTGATTTTTCTTATTTTTTATATAAATAACTTGCCACTCCTTAAAATTTTAGATATTTTATTATTGCAAAAAGAAAACACTAAACTAAAAGGAGGCAAGCTATTACCATGATTAATAAGTTTCTTCTTGAAACTGTAATTTATCTTATTGAAATTATAAAGTATCTCATGACTTTGCTAGTTGGCAAAAACTTGCTTAAAAGCATTTCGGACGAACCTGTTAAGAAAGAATATCGAAAGCTTCAAGTAGATGATCAACCAATCTTTGATGTTCCCGAAAAACTTAATTATAAGCTTCTAATAGCTGAATATGAGCTTAACCACGGCAAAGAATTTGCTCCAGTGAAGCCTCGCAAAAACAAAGCGTTAGTTCCTAAGGATGTTCTCTGTCCTAAGTGTGGTGCTCCACATGCCTATCTTTACGATAATAACGGAGGCCGAGGACAATATCTTTGCAAAGTCTGTGATACCACATTCAATCCTAAAAATTATTATCAGAAATCTGTAGTGTTACGATGTCCTCATTGTAGTAAAACACTTGAAAAAATCAAGGTTCGTAAGGATTTCTTCGTTTATAAGTGTAAGAATGACAACTGCTCTTTTTACCAAAACAATCTTAAATCAATGACAAAATCTGAAAAACAAGATTTTAAGAAGAATCCTGGTAAATTCAAAGTTAGATATATATTTAGAGATTTCACGTTTGACTTTAAACCGCTTTCTAAAGAAAGTCCGATAAAATCAAAAGTTTCTCTTCCAAACATTATGGTTTCTTCTTACACCCTAGGACTTATCCTAACTTACTATGTTAACTACGGTTTATCTTCAAGAAAGACAGCTGCATTGCTTAAAGATGTTCATGGTATTAAAATATCTCACCAAGCAATTCTAAACTATGTTAATGCAGTTTCAGTTGTAGTTAAGCCATTTGTAGATAACTACGATTATAAACTTTCTGATTCTTTCTGTGGTGATGAAACCTACATAAAAGTTAACGGTAAGTGGAACTACATTTTCTTCTTTTTTGATGCTGTTAAAAAGATTATTCTATCTTACAGAGTATCACCACATAGAGATACCGAAACGGCTGTAAAAGCCATCGATGATGTTCTAAGTAAGTTAAAAGAAATACCTGAAGATCTTAATCTTATAACTGATGGTAACCCTATATATCTTCTTGCACAGCACTTCTTTGCAAGCCATGGTATAAAATTCGATGTTACTCAAGTTATAGGCTTAACCAATAAAGATGAAGTTTCAAAAGAATATAGACCATTGAAGCAAATTATTGAACGTCTTAACCGAACCTTTAAAGGCAATTATAGAGCTACTACTGGCTTCGGAAGTCCTAACGGGTCGGTTGCATTTGTAACTATGTTTGTGGCATACTTTAACTTTCTAAGACCACATTCTGCCCTTGAAGGCAAAACTCCTGTCATCCTTGAAGATTTAGAGTCAATGTCCAACATGCCTACTAGATGGTGCAAATTTATTGAACTATCTCAAGACTTTGTTCTAAATAACTGCCTAATGATCTAAAGCAGTTGGTGAAACGCACCCTTGACACGCCTACAAAGATAAATGGTAAAATATTTCAATAGGCGGGTCTATTAGTCATGTTCAAAATTATCATTCACCCGTCCTTAACTGCCTAAGACCATTTATCTTTAGGTGTGTCAAGGGCAACTGACAAACATATTTTAACATTAAATGGTAGTTGGATTGATTTTTCATATATTTTTTACACTACCTTATATATATTTATTTTTGACTTGCAGAAGTTTTACCAGAAGTTCCTTGAATAACTAGGTCACCTTCTAAAATGGATTCAGGTGGATTTAAAATATAATTTTCATTTTCTTCTAGTCCTTCAGTAATTTCTACCTAGTATTCACTTTCTATACCTGTTTTAATGTATCGTTTTGAAACTTTATTATCATTACCCACTACAAACACATACTTTTCACCTGTTTTCTTATCCTCTTTTATGCCATCAAAACCAACAGTAATGCAATTGTCTTTTTCTTTAAATATAAATTGAACATCTGATTCATAGCCTGCTTTAATCTCTTCTTTAGGATCATCTATTACTACTGATACATTTACGCTATATTCCTCAGCACTGCCTCCTGAGATTGTTTTCGATTCTGCAAGTTGACCTATTTCATCTACCGTTGCTGTATAATAATTTTTAGAACCCTTTATATTTACATTAGCCTTTTGTCCCTTTTGAACTTTTAGCGCCTCATATTGTTTTAAATCAACAACCACCTTATATTGAGATACATCATCAACTATAATTTCATCCCCCTTATCAGGAAATTGATTTTCTTTAGCATTTATTTTTATTACCTTACCATCTATATTTGATTTAATTTTACTGTCTTCTATTTTTTTCTCATAATCCTCTATATCCTTCTGGATTAATGCAATTTGATTTCACTGATTTGCAATTTTATTTTCACTACTGTTGTTTATATCTTTCAACGATTTTTCAGCATTTCTCAAAGCATCTTCTGCACTCTTAACCCCGGTTTCTGCATCCTTTAGATTCTTTCTTGATTCATCTAATTGACTTTGGGCTATAGC
>CAMNZV010000250.1 GCA_946575275.1 uncultured Clostridium sp.
TTCTATTGTGTTTCCCCAACTTTCTTTTTCTTTTTTTGAAACCTTAGCATAGCCATAGCCAGGTAAATCCACCAAATAAAAATCTTGATTTATTAAAAAGAAATTTATTAATCTTGTTTTTCCTGGTGTTTGACTTACTTTAGCTAAGTGTCTTCTATTTGTTAGTGCATTAATTATTGAGCTTTTACCAACATTGGATCTTCCAACAAAGGCTACCTCTGCCCTGTTGTCAACAGGATATTGATGTCTTTTAACTGCTGATATTATAAATTCGCTTTGTTTAATTCTCATTATTTTCTTCTCCAATTATTGCGTTATTTATTACAGTTGTAACATCTTTAGCTGAAATTATTTTTATTTTATTTCTAATGGATGTTGGAATATCTTCTATGTCCTTTTCATTATCCTTTGGTATTAGTATTGTTTTAATTCCTGCTCTATATGCTGCTAGGGATTTTTCTTTTAATCCTCCAATTGGAAGAACTCTTCCTGTTAATGTTACTTCCCCTGTCATGGCAACTGTACCTTTAACTTTTTTTCCTGAAAGTCCTGATACTAATGCTGTTACCATTGTAACCCCTGCTGATGGACCATCCTTTGGAACTGCACCCTCTGGAACATGAATATGAATATCCTTTGTTTTGTAAAACTCTGTGTCTATTCCATATTTTGCAGCATTTGATCTTACATAAGAATAAGCAGTTTTTGCTGATTCTTGCATTACCTCGCCAAGTTTTCCTGTAAGATTAAGCTTACCTGAACCATTCATAACCATAACTTCTATTGCTAAGGTATCTCCACCGTAAGCTGTCCATGCAAGACCTGTTACTACTCCAACTTTATCTTCAGTTTCAATTTCATCAAAGGTAAATTTAACCTTACCTAATAATTGTTCAACTTTTGTTACTGTAATATTTATTTTTTCTTTATTTGTATTTAGCATTTCAGTTAAGGCTTTTCTTACTAGGGAATTTAAAGTTCTTTCAAGACTTCTAACTCCAGATTCTCTAGTGTAGCCATTTATTATTAACTTTATTGACTCGTCGCTTATTTTAATTATATCTTCATTTATTTTATATTCATTAAATATTTTAGTTAATAAATACTTTTTGGCAATATTTAATTTTTCTTCATAGGTATATCCTGATACCTCTATAACTTCCATTCTATCTAATAGCGGTCTTGGAATTGTGTCTAAGGAGTTAGCTGTTGTTATAAATAAAACCTTAGATAAATCCATTGGAAGTTCTAAGTAGTTATCTCTGAATTTATTGTTTTGTTCACTATCTAAAACTTCAAGTAATGCATCTGCTGGATTACCCTTTGCGTCACCGCTTAATTTGTCTATTTCATCAAGAAGTATAAGTGGATTCATAGACTTTGCATCCTTTAATGAATAGGCAATTCTACCTGGAATTGAAGCCACATAAGTTCTCCTATGTCCTCTTATTTCTGCTTCGTCTCTAATTCCACCAAGGGACATTCTAGTATACTTTCTGTTAATTGCCCTTGCAATTGACTTTGCTATGGATGTTTTACCAACTCCTGGAGGTCCTACAAGGCAAATAATAGGTCCCTTAAGAGATCCACTAAACTTTTTAGCTGCAAGGTATTCTATAATTCTATCCTTTACATCTTCAAGTCCATAGTGGTCCTCATTTAAGATTTCCCTAGCTTTTCTTATATCTAAAGACTCCTTAGTGTTTTTTCCCCAAGGAATATCCAATACCCAATCTAAGTAGCTTTGAATTGTGCTACCTTCACTTGATGATACACTCATACCTTTAAGCCTATTAAATTCATAGTTCACCTTACTTTTAACTTCAGCTGGTGCTTTAAAACTTGCTATTTTTTCTTGATATTTTTTTATAGTTTTAGAGTCTTCATCATCTTCACCAAGTTCTTCTTGAATTAATTTTAGTTGTTCTCTTAGGTAATATTCCTTTTGAGAATCATCCACATTTTTTTTCATTTCTGATGTTATTTTCTTTTGAACCTCTAATACCTTTATTTCATTTTGCAGTGCTTTTATTATTAATAATATTCTTTTTTTAAGATCAATTTCCTCAAAAATATTAATTCTATCTTCGTCTTCTGAAGGTAGAAAACTGGATACCATATCAGTAAATTCAGCTATATCCTTTTCTCTTTTTATACTTTTAATCATTTCAGGAGTGGATTCTCCTGCCTCTTTAATAAATTTAATAAAATTGTCCTTTAAGGATTTAAAGTATGCCTTAATTTCTAAATCATTTTCATCATATATTTCTTGTATTTTTTCTACATTAACTTCAAATAATTCATCATTATTAATATAATCCTTAATTCTACCTCTATATTTCCCTTCAACTAACACTCTCATAGTGTCTCCAGGCAATTTTATTATTTGCTTTATAACACTTATTGTTCCAATTTCTCTTATATCTTTTTCATCTGGATTATCATCTTCAACGTCATTTTGACATGCTAAAAAAATCATACTATCCTTTGATAATGCTTCCTTTATTGCAGCAATTGATTTTTGCCTTCCAACATCAAAATGTAAAACCATATTTGGAAAAATTGTAAGCCCTCTAAGTGGAATTAATGGAAGTCTAATATTGTCAACCATCTAAATAAGCCCCCATTCTATATTTTAATTTTTCATAATGTAAACACATTATACACATAATACACTTTTTTTTCAACTTCTATCTATTTAATTCTGGCAAAAGAAAAATAAAACTGTGATAATATTGAAATTATCACAGTTTTATTTTTTAAGCTGTTTCCATTCCTTTTGGAAGCTTTGGCTTTTTAGTTTTAATTATAGGCCTTGCTTCTCCCTCTGGCAACATTTGAATTTCTGGTTTGTCTTTATCATTTATTGTTGGTTCTGTTATTACAACCTTTGAAATTCTTTCATTAGAAGGAATATCAAACATTATATCTGTCATAACTTCTTCAATAATTGATCTTAATCCTCTAGCACCAGTTTTTCTTTCAATTGCTTTAGATGCAATAGCATTTAAAGCTTTATCAGTAAATTCAAGCTCAACATTATCCATTTCAAATAATTTCTTGTATTGTTTTACAAGTGCATTTTTAGGCTGACTTAAAATATTTATTAAAGCTTGATTGTCTAAAGATTCTAAGGTAACAACGATTGGTAATCTACCTACAAATTCTGGAATTAAACCAAATTTTAATAAATCACTTGGTACTATTCCTTCTAATAATTTACCTACGTCTTTTTCGTCTTTAGATTGAATATCAGCTCCAAATCCTATTGAACTTTTTCTAGTTCTTTTTTCAATAATTTTATCAACACCATCAAAGGCACCACCACAAATAAATAAAATATTTGCAGTATTAATTTGAATAAATTCTTGATGAGGATGTTTTCTTCCACCTTGTGGTGGTACTGATGCAACAGTTCCCTCTAATATTTTAAGTAAAGCTTGTTGTACACCTTCCCCAGAAACATCTCTTGTAATAGAAGGATTTTCTGATTTTCTTGCAATTTTATCT
>CAMNZV010000251.1 GCA_946575275.1 uncultured Clostridium sp.
TAAATTGTAATTTATTTTCTTTGCATATTTTTTCCGCCTCTTCTATTGTTTTTCCAATAAGGTTTGGTGTTTCTACTTGTGCTACTTGTTCTATTTCATTTAAATTTCCTTGATTTACTTCTAAATATGGTAATATTTCAGATAATATTTGACCTCCAAGTGGTGCAGCTACTCCTCCTCCTTGATGTCCTCCTTCTCCTGTTGGGTTATATAGAGTTATTAACATTACTATTTGAGGATCATCAGTAGGTGCAACTGAGACAAAAGATGTAACATATTTACCAGTATTTACACCATCTTCTGAAGTTCCAGTTTTTCCTCCTATTTTGTATCCTGCAACTCTTGCATTTTTTCCAGTACCTTCTGCTACAACTGATTCCATCATACTAAGTACTTCTTTAGATGTTTCTTCTGATATTACTCTTTCACCAATTTTTGGCTCTAAATTAGTTATCTCTCCTGTTTGTGAATTTATAGTTTGTTTAACCATTCTAGGTTCTATCTCATTTCCGCCATTTGCAATTATCGAAATTGCTGTTGCCATTTGAATAGGAGTAATTTCAAATCTTTGCCCAAAACTAATTGTTGCAAGTTCAACTGGGCCAACCTTTTCTTCTGCTAAAAATATTCCTTTTGCTTCTCCAGGTAAATCAACCCCTGTTTTCTCAAGCAAACCGAATTTTTGTAGATAACTATAATATGTTTTAACTCCTAATTTTTGCCCTAAGCCAATAAATATAGGATTGCATGAGTTCATTAATGCATCTCTTAAAGATTCAGATCCATGTGGTCTATAATATCTCCAACATTTTATTCTAACTCCAGCTATGTCTATTCCACCTGTGCAACAGAACTCACCTGCTCTATCTGTCTCAGTTATACCTTCTTCAAGAGATGCGGATGCAGTTATCAATTTAAAAACTGATCCTGGTTCATATGTATCTGCAATTGCCTTATTTCTCCACATTGCTTGCAATGCTTCATTTTTAGTTTTATTATCTAAGCCATCCCAACTTGCCTTTAATTCTTCGTTATTAATTTGATATGGATTATTTAGATCATAGTTGGGGTATGTTGCCATTGCTAATACATCACCATTTTTAGGATTCATTACAATTACACTTCCACCGTCAGAACACACATTATCAATGCATGCTTCTTCTAAGTATTTTTCTACAATAGATTGAACAGTCATATCAATTGTAGATACAATATTATTCCCATCAATTGGATTAATATATTTTTCTCCTTCATCCCCAATTTCTGATCCTTTTGCATTAGATAGTCTTTCAATATATCCTTTTGATCCTTTTAATATATCTTCATATTTTGCTTCTATTCCCCCTAAGCCTTGATTGTCACTACCACAGAATCCTATTATTTGTGATGCAAGTGATCCATATGGATAATATCTTTTAGAATCTTCATCTATATTTATACCTTCTTTTATCCCATTATCATTTATCCACTTAAGCAGTTCATTTGTTTTTTCTTTATCCACCTTTTTCACAATTGTTTCTATTGATCTTTTTTTGTTTACTTTATCTAGAACTGTTTGATAGTCTAGTTCAAATAACTCACTTAGTTTTTTAGCAACTTTTTCTTTATCTTCTTTTTTAATATTTCCTGGATTCACACTAACTGTTTCTACACTACTACTTGTGGCTAAAATATATTTTCCGAGTTGCATCATATATATTTCCTCTTTTGGGTGTTACACTTCTAGACATTAATTGTTGTTCTTCTGCTTGATCAATTAATTCACTACCTTGAATAAATTGAATATATCCAATTTTTGCAATCAGTAAAAGGAAAATTACAACAATTATTATTAGTGCATTCCTCATCTTTTTTTTACTTTTTAAATTTATTTTTTCCATATTATCACCTAATTAATTTTATGCTCAAAATAATTAAAATAACCCCTATTTTACTATAAAATTTTAAGTATTGATTTTAAATTTTTAAAAGAGTATAATGTATTTGTCGATATTATATATGAAGGAGTATTTATATGAAAAATATATATAAAATAATTGACACTTACACAGAAGAACATTCTAATAGAGTTTCAGCTTATTCTGTGTTAATTGGAAAAAAGTTACATTTAAGTGACGAAGATCTATCTTGTTTGAAGGTTGGCGGTTTATTGCATGATATTGGAAAAAATCAAATTTCTAATGATATATTAAATAAGCCAAACAAATTAACTGAAGATGAGTTTCTTCAAATGAAATCTCATTCTTATTTTGGTGAGTCAATTTTAAGCAAAGATAAGGAATATGAGAAAGTTTTACCTATAGTTAAATATCATCATGAAAAATTTAACGGAAATGGGTATCCATATAATTTAAAAGGAAATGAAATTCCATACTTAGCAAGAATTACTGCTATAGCTGATACTTTTGATGCCATGACATCTAATAGAGTTTATAGAAATTCTCTGCCACTAGATTCAGTAATAGAAGAGTTTAGAAAAAATAAAGGTATTCAATTTGATCCTGAGTTAGTTGATATATTTTTAGATATTTTAAAAAATAATCCTGATGAAATTAATCAAATTAGAAATTCTTTTAATAACAAAAATAGCACATATTAATATGTGCTATTTTTTTTGTTATATTTTCATAGTTAATCCAACTTTTTGTCTTTGCATATCTATTTTAATTACTTTTACCTTAACAATGTCACCAACTGAAACTATATCAGATGGATTTTTTATAAAGTTATTGCTCATTTCTGAAATATGTACTAAACCGTCGTGTTTAACTCCTATATCAACAAAAGCTCCAAAATCAATTACATTTCTAACTGTTCCTGTTAAAATCATACCTTCTCTTAAATCTTCAAGTTTAAGTACATCTGATCTTAATATTGGTTTTGGCATATCTTCTCTAGGATCTCTTCCTGGTTTAGATAATTCTTCTATAATATCTTTAAGTGTTAATTCTCCTATTTCTAATTCTTTAGACATTTTATTAGAATCTATTTGTTTTAACTTTTCTTGAATTTCGTTTAATTTTTCTTTGTTTCTTATATCTTCTTTCTTATATCCGATATTTGTTAATAATTTCTCAGTTACTTCATAGCTTTCAGGGTGTACAGCAGTTATTTCTAAGGCATTATCTCCATCTATTATTCTTAAAAACCCTGCGCATTGTTCAAATGCTACTTTTCCTAGTTTTGGAACTTTAAGTAATTCTTTTCTATTCTTTAACTTTCCATTTTCATCTCTATATTTAACTATATTTTTTGCAATAGTTCCATTAATTCCAGATACATATGAAAGTAATGATGGTGTAGCAGTATTAACATCAACACCAACCTTATTAACACTATCCTCTACAACTCCAGTAAGACTTTCTGCTAATCTTTTTTGGTTAACATCATGTTGATATTGTCCAACTCCAATTGCTTTCGGATCTATTTTTACTAATTCTGCAAGTGGATCTTGTAATCTTCTTGCAATTGATATAGCACCTCTAATTGAAACATTTATG
>CAMNZV010000252.1 GCA_946575275.1 uncultured Clostridium sp.
ACTTCTTTAAGTTTGTCCTTTATTGCATTTTTAAATACTTCAATTATCTTATCATTATTTTCAGAAACTTCTTCTACGTCGTCCTTTAGAACATCTGAGATATCTGAATCTACTCTTGCAAATTTAACTCCTTCAGCACCCTTATATTCAAGGAATGACATAAAGTTATTATCTATTGGTGTATTTAATATAATTGCATCTATATCATATTCTTTGAATAATTTAATGTATTGTGCTTGTTTTTCAATATCATTTACATAAAACACCTTTTTGTCATGTTTCTCCTTAGCCTTTTCTAAATAATCAGCTAAAGTTATATGTTCATCATTAATTGTCTTAAATACAATAGAATCCTTTATTTTATCATAGAAACCTTCATCCTTTAAACAACCATATTTAATAAAGATTTGGATATCATCCCAAAATTCATTATATTTTTGTCTATCATTTTTAAATATTGAATTTAACTTGTCTGCAACCTTTTTAATAATATGTTTTGATATTCTACTAACATCCTTATCATTTTGAAGGAAGCTTCTTGAAACATTTAATGGTAAGTCTGGGCAATCAATTGCACCCTTTAATAATAATAAGAATTCTGGTATTACTTCTTTAATATTATCAGCTACAAAAACTTGATTATTGTATAGTTTGACTTCACCTTCAACTAATTCAAATTCATTTTTAAGTTTAGGGAAATATAAAATACCCTTAAGATTAAATGGATAATCAACATTTAAATGTATCCAAAATAAAGGTTCTTGGTAATCATTAAATACCTTCTTATAAAATTCTTTATATTCCTCATCTGTACATTCAGATGGCTTTTTTGCCCATAAAGGCATAGTATCATTAATTGCTGATACTACACTATTATCATCCTCTTTTTTCTCTATACATTCATCTTCTAAATATATTTCAACTGGCATAAATGCACAGTATTTTGCAATTATACCTCTTGTTTTATATTCTTCTAAGAATTCTTTAGTATCATCATTTATATACAGCGTTATAGTTGTACCTCTAGTGGTTTTAGTATCAGATGAAGTAATTTCATAATCAGTTCCTCCATTACAAACCCATCTTACCGCCTTTGAATCATCTTTGTAGGATAATGTATCAATTTGTACCTTATCTGCCCCCATAAATGCTGAATAAAACCCAAGACCAAAATGACCAATTATATCATTTCCCTCTCCCATTTTATCCTTATACTTTTCTACAAAATCTTCAGCACCTGAAAAAGCTATTTGATTAATGTATTTTTTAACCTCTTCTTCAGTCATACCTATTCCATTATCAGTAAATGTCATAGTCCCTTTTTCTTTGTTTACAGTAACAAGTATTTTAAATTCCTCTGTATCATTTCCATTAATTTCACCCATAGAAATAAGTCTCTTGTACTTATTTACAGCATCACACCCATTACTAATTAATTCTCTAATAAATATATCCTTATCAGAATATAACCATTTTTTTATTATTGGAAAAATATTTTCAGTATGAATTGAAATATTTCCTCTTTCTTCGCTCATAATTTTAGCCTCCTTAATAAATTTCATTATTATTATAAATTTAAAGTCAAAGAAAGTCAAGAACTAGAGTTGAATTTGCACCTTTTAAATATTTGTTAGTATTTCAATAAAATTCTCCTGACCTAACTTATTTAAAAAGATATCAATTAATTGTTTTGTATTTAATGCTTTATATCCTTTTACTCCATTAAATAACATATTATAAATTCTTTCATTAAAATCTTCTGTACTAATTTTTCTTAAGTCTTCTATTTCAAAAGCTATTAATCTTTCTATTAGTTTTTCTTTTAGATTTTCATTAAAATCATTGAATATTTTTATTTCCTCTTCATTTAAATTTGAAGTATCATTATTTAAAATTCTATGTAAATCCATTAACTTTCACAAACCTTTCTAGTTGCATAGTTTAAGGCATTATTAACATTATCAAGGTTTTTTCCTGCCCCTTGAGCTAAAAATTCACTACCGCCTCCTTTTCCATCAACAAGAGTTATTGTATCTTTCAAAAGACTTCCCATAGATATATTTTTAATATTATTTGACATGGCAAATATAAAACTACATTTTTCTTTCTCTACAAGGGCAAATAATACTATATAACTATCCTTCTCTACAATTTCTTTTGCAATCTTTGTAAGATATTTGTTTGTTTTATCATGAAAAACCTTATTGATTATTTTCATATTATTTGTTTCAGTTTTTGAAGATAATAATTCTTTCATTTCATACTTTGCAATATCAGCATTAATTTTATTGTTCTCATATCTAAGACTAGTAAGATTTTCTGATAAATTGTTTACTGTATTAATAATATCCATTGAACTTGTATTTAATTCTCTACAAGTTTCTTTTAATATATAATCTCTTGTAATTAAATAATCTACTGCAATTTTTCCAACTAAAAACTCAATTCTTGTATTGCCTTTATGAGGATATGCCCCTTTAATTTTTATCATTTGTAATTCTATTGTGCTGTTTGGATGAATGCCACAACAAGCATTTATATCAAGATCTTTAATTTCAACCACCCTAATTTCCTTATCCTTTGTTTGCAATTCACGTCTTAGACCAATTGCCTTTGCTTCTTTTCTGTTTTTAAAAGAAAATTTCACCTTGTGATTTTTATAAATTATTTTATTTGCAAGGACTTCTATTTCTTTTAATTGTTTATCTGTAATGCTTCCTATTATGTCAACTGTGTTAATATCCTCACCTAAATGAATTGAACATGTATTAGCATTATATTTTTTAAAAAAGCATCCTGATAAGACATGTTGTGCTAAATGCTTCTGCATGCCACTAAATCGTCTATTCCAATCTAATTTACAAATTATATTTTCTTTATTATTTGGTATCTTTTCAACCTTGTGAATTATTTTATCATTTATAAGCATAACATCTAATACTTTTATATCATTAATTAGTCCTCTATCTGAATATTGTCCTCCTCCTCCTGGGAAAAATATTGTTTTATCAAGTTCCAAATAAAATTCATTATCTTTTTCAAAAGAATTTATAATGTTACAGGTTATTTCTTTTAAATATTGATTTTCATAGTATAATCTTTCAGTTATCATTTTCTAACTCCTTTATCTTTTCACCTATTATTTTAATTCCCTTAATTATATCTTGGTCACATACTTTGCCAAAACCAATTCTTAATGTATCTCCCCCATTATCATCTGCATAAAAAATATCACCTGGCGTAAAAATAACATTTTCCATGTAACATTTATCTAATAATTTTCTTGAATTAATTTTATTTTTTAGCTTTATAAACATATGAAGTCCACCTTCACCAGTTACATATTCATAATCAATATATTTATTTACCATTTTTAAAACTAAATTATATTTATCTTTATAGTATTTTCTAACATTTTTTATATGTCTATCTAAGGCTCCGCTTTGAAGATAATAATAAAACACACTTT
>CAMNZV010000253.1 GCA_946575275.1 uncultured Clostridium sp.
TTGTATATCTACAAAATATTTTAAAAGCTTAATAAATTCCTCATATTCTTTTTCTATCATGTATTCTTCAATTATTTTATCTATGATACATTCCATGTTTGTTCTAAGTTCTTTCATTCTAAATCTTATGAAACCATTTACATTAATTTCCCTGTTTTCCTCAATACATTCAACTATTTCACCTATGATATCATTTATCTTATTGTAACAATATATTAAGATATCATTTTTAGGTTTTTCCTTCATATACAAAACATTCATAATCATATCTTCTACTTCTATTATTTCCTCTTGTTTTAGAAAGTAATAGGTTTCTGTTAAAAATTGAAAAAGTTCTTTCTTTTTATACTGACTTACTACTAACTTATACAATATATTACTTACATATAAATTTATTCTATCAAAGGTTTTTTTGTTATATTCATTATCATCACAAAAAACTTTAACAATATGAGTATCCCCTTCTATACTTTCAACAAATCCCAAATTAATTTTCTTTTTTCTTAAAATTTCTCTAAGCTCTTGTAATTCTAATATAAAATCCATTTCTTCAAAGTAAGCTAGTTTTAGTACAAGCATGGGTTTTCACTCCCTTCTAAGTATAGTATGTATCAAATGCAAAGGTCTATACAAAAAAATAAAATAATTTATTGTTGTTTATTTTATTAAATACTATAATTATTATATTATTTAATAAAATAGGAGTTATTATGAATTGTTTTGTAGATTATAGAGTATCAGAAGAAGAATTAAACAACATTTCAAGTTTAGGCTTAAATCCAATTATAGTCCCAAAGTGCACTAGGGTTTATGATGCTATAAATGGCCACGTGGATATTCAATTGTCCATTCCAAATAAAAGTAAACAGGAAGTAATAGTACACAAAGACATGCCCTGTGAATTTTTAAGTACTCTTTCAAAAAACAATATCCATTATATATTTTCCCAAAATAACATAAATTATAACTATCCTGAAAATATTATTTTAAATGGTTTAGTACTAGAAAATTATTTTATTCATAACCTAAAATATACAGATGAAATATTAATTAAGTCTCAACAAAACAAAAAAGTTATAAACGTTAAGCAAGGTTATACAAAATGTTCAGTTCTACCAATTAAAGAAAAGGTTCTTATTACTTCAGATCATGGAATATACAAGGCACTTATTAAGGAAAACTTTAATGTACTTTTGCTTCCTTTTGGAGATATTCTTTTACCAAACTTAGAGTATGGATTTATCGGTGGCGTTGGTGGAATGATTTCAAAAAACAAACTTGCTTTATTTGGAGATTTGTCTAATTATAAATATGGTAGAATTTTAAGTGAATTTTTATTTAATAATGAAATAGATGTTATATCCTTAAAAAAAGGGAAATTAGTTGATAGAGGCAGTTTATTTTGTATTTAATGTTTTCATATATATTACGTTCCATGAAGTAAAATGGTTCAATTATTATTAAAAAGGTGACAGTTTATTATTTAACTGCCACCTTTTTATTATAGAGATGCCTTTTTTAGTATCTCTCCTATTTGTTCATGTGTGAAAATATATTTTTTATTACAAAAATGACAAACTAATTCTTCTTCCTTTTTATCATTATATATTTCAGTAAGATCCTTTTTCCCAATACTTATTAATGCCCCTTCAATTTTATCTCTTGAACAGTTACAAGTATAATTAGGTTCAAGTTCATCTAAAAGATTAAGGTCCATATCTTCAAATATTATTTCTAATATTTCTTTAATATCCTTTCCTTCACTTAACATTGTAGTTATTTGAGGTATTTCTTCAAGTCTATAAGTTAACAAATCAGCTAAAAGAGGATCTGCATCTGGCATCATTTGAATTATAAAACCACCTGCCGCCTTAATTGATAAATCTCTATCTACTAGTACTCCAAGGGATACTGCAGATGGAGTTTGTTCTGATATTGTAAAATAGTATGTTAAATCTTCTGCAATTTCACCTGAATGAATTGGAACTTGTCCGATATATGGATCTTTCATTCCTAAATCTTTTATAACGTATAATAATCCATCAGTTCCAACAGCACCACCTACATCTAATTTATCCATATTATTTAAAGGTAAATCAATATTAGGATTTCCAACAAGACCCTTCACATCACCATTGCTATATGCTGTTACTGTAATGCCCTTTATAGGACCCCCTCCATCTATTTTTAAGGTTACTACTTCTTTATCAGATTTTAATGTACTTCCAATTATTGTTCCTGCAGTTAGCATTCTGCCTAGTGCTGCAGAGGCTACTGGTGTGCAATTATGTAGTTTAACCCCTTCATTTACAAGGTTTGTAGTCATTGCACCTATAACTCTAATCATTCCATTTTTTGCTGTTCCTTTTATAATTTTATCCTTCATCTAATGACATCCCCTTTTTAACTATATATAATATTCTTTCACTTTTTTCATTTATTTTTTCTTTTTTATATCCACTATATTTATTTAATAATTTAAGCCCACTTTTTTCAAGAGAACTTTCTATTTCTGCCTCAGTATACGCCCTTTCTAAATGTTCCTCTTCAAATCTTTCGTATAGTTCTCCATTTTTAACGAAAAAGGTTAAAAACATATTTACTATATTATTTTCAAGGGTATTTTCCCAGGTGTAAAAGACATCCTCTTCATTATAAGTGTATATATTATCCCCTAAAACTTCTGTTAATTTATAAAAGGAATTAATGTCAAATATAAAAATCCCATCATCCTTTAAGTGTTTATTTATTGATAAAAAGTAATTGTCTAAATCCTGTAATTCTAAAATATAATTAGTTGAATCTAATACACAGGTTATAAGATCAAACTTTTTATTTAAGGATAAATTTCTCATATCTTGACATATTATTTTAGTGCTTTCTCTTTGTTTTTTAAATTTATTATAGGCCTCTTGAAGCATTTCTTCTGAAATATCTACTAGATATGTTGTGTTAAAATACTTAGATAGTTTAATACAAACATTTCCAGTGCCACATGCCACATCTAAATAACTATCTTTTTTACAATTATTATCTGTAACTATTTCTATTATAGTTTTTTCAATTAAATCGTAATCTATATCCTCACATATAAGCTCATCGTATATTTTTGCAAACTCTCCATAGGTCATTTTTAGCTTTCCTCCTATGTAATTTATTCCTACAAATATATTATAGCTTATATTTGATTAAGTCAATTTTTTTCCCTGTTTAATATTTCTTCGTTAGTTGGTATATTTAATTTCTTTTTTCTTTTTGTCATAATACCACCAATTCTACCTGTTTCTTCTGCTGTTAAACCACCCCAACCAATTTCATCTACTTTATCCTTTAGTCCAAGTTGCTCTGCAATTTCATATTTTATTTTTTCCCTTAATAATTCTTCATCAGTAAGTTCCTAATTTTTTGATATTTTAGATTTAGTAATTTTTTTTAAAGTAGTTGTACTCAAATTAATCATCACCTTTC
>CAMNZV010000254.1 GCA_946575275.1 uncultured Clostridium sp.
AGTCCTGTAGGTATTATAAGCCTTATAGCATCTATATATTTACATAAATAATTTTCTCTTAAATATTTTATTAATTTTAAATTGTCCCTAGTTAAAATAGGTTCTTTATCTAATATTGCACTTATACTTTTTAAACCTTTAATTTCAAAATCAAGTTCACATTTTAATCCTATTACAAAACCTTCGATTAATCTACTTCCCTTTCCAAAAGAAACTTTTACTCTATGACCTACCTGAATTATATGAAAGACTTTTTCTTTTACTTTATACGTAAAGGGTTTATCAATTACTTTAGCATCACTATTTATTATTACTTCTGCATATAATTCTTCCATAGTATCCCCTTTCACTCAAACACTTGATTATGAATAAGAAAAAGCGCACTTAGCGCTTTTCTAAAATTATGTCAAAGATATTTTTTGCTACTTCTCTTTTAGTCATTGTATCTAAATGTATTACACTACCATTCTTATTTAATATGGATACTTTATTGTTGTTAGAGGTAAATCCAGTATCCTTTGAAGATATATCATTTGCCACAATATAATCCAAATTTTTATTTATAAGTTTTCTTTTTGCATTTTCAATAAGATTTTCACTTTCTGCTGCAAATCCAACTAAAACTTGATTTTGTTTAATTTCTCCAAGCTTCAACAAAATATCATTATCTCGTGCAAAAGATAAAGACAAATCAGAATCTCCCTTTTTAATCTTTTGATTTGAATAATTTTTGACTTTATAGTCTGCAACTGCTGCCGCCTTTATTACAATATCAGCATCAGAATAATTCTCTAATACAGCATTATACATTTCCTCATTTGTATCTATATTTATAATATTCATATCAATTGGTGCTTTTTCCTTTGTAGGACCTGAAATAAGTATAACTTCTGCCCCTCTATCTCTAGCCTCTTTTGCAATTTCATATCCCATTTTCCCTGAGGAATTATTTGTTATAAAACGAACCGGGTCAATATTTGCCTTTGTTGGACCTGCTGTTACAATAACCTTTTTCCCTAAAAGGTCTTTATTATCCTGAAGACTAATCATTACCTTTTCAAATATAATTTCTGGTTTCTCCAGTTTACCTTTTCCTTCATCTCCACAGGCAAGTCTCCCAGAATATGGTTCAATAAACTCATACCCTAAGGATTTTAATTTGTCAATATTTTGGCATACAATGGGATTTTCATACATGTTAGTATTCATAGCTGGTGCAAATATTACCTTTGCCTTTGTTGCCATTATAGATGTAGATAGAATATCGTCTGCAATACCATTTGCTACCTTTCCAATAATATTTGCAGTAGCTGGTGCAACTAAAAATACATCAGCAGCCTTTGCTAAACTTATATGCTGTATTTCCCATGCCTTAGGTTCTTCAAACATATCATAGGTAACAATGTTTTGACTAATTGATTGAAATGTTAAGGGAGATACAAACTTAGTAGCACTTTTTGTCATTATTACTTTTACTTCAACATTTGCTTTTCTAAATAAGCTAATTATATCAAGAGCTTTATAAACTGCAATACCCCCAGTTACACCAATAACAACACACTTTTTATTATTCATATTATTTTACTATACCTGTTGGTCTTTCAAACTTAATATCCCCTTCATGAACCTCATTTATTGCAATTGTTAAAGGCTTTTTAGAATCCACATGTGCATATGTTTCTGCTCCATCTATTATTTCTCTTGCTCTTTTTGAAGTTATAATAACTAATGAATATCTGTCTTCTGTAATTTCAGTTAATTCCACAACTGATGGGTTTATCATTGTATTTGTCATAATTTATTCCTCCTTAAATTTTACCAAATCTATCTTATCTACCCTGCATTTTTCGGCTGCAAGTATTCCTTCTATTTTTTGTACTGCTTCCTCTACAGTGTCATTAATAACGCCATAATTATATCTTGAAATATAATTAATTTCTTTATAGGCAGAATTAAATCTTTCAAGTAAGGATTCAGGTGTTTCACTACCTCTATTTATAATTCTATTTTTAAGTTCCTCCATTGATGGTGGTAAAATAAAAATAAATACGCCATCTGATATATTTTCTTTAACCTTTAAGGCTCCTTGTATATCAATTTCAAGTATAACATTCTTACCTTGATTTAACATATCCATAACCCTTGATTTAGGTGTTCCATAATAATTACCATATACCTCTGCGAATTCCAGAAAATCACCTTCGGCAATTTTATTTAGGAACTTTTTCTTATCTAAGAAAAAATAATTTTGTCCTTCAACTTCACCTTTTCTAGGTTCTCTTGTAGTTGCTGATACTGATAAGTATAAATCCTTGTTTTTTTCAAGTAAAGCCTTGCATATGGTTCCTTTGCCTGCACCAGATGGACCTGATATTACAATTAGTATACCTTTATCACTCATTATTCTGAAACCTCGTCTTCAATATCTTCCTTGTTAGTAAGTCTATGTGCAACTGTTTCTGGTTGTACCGCTGACAAAATTACATGATCTGAATCTGTAATAATAACAGCCCTTGTTCTTCTACCATAGGTTGCATCTATTAACATACCTCTTTCTCTAGCCTCTTGAATAATTCTCTTTATTGGTGCTGATTCAGGGCTAACTATTGCAACTAATCTATTTGCAGATACTATATTCCCAAAGCCAATATTAATTAACTTAATCCCCATTTTTATTGTGCCTCCTGCTTATTCGATATTTTGTACTTGTTCTCTTATCTTTTCAATTAAGTTTTTTATATTAATAACAATATTTGTTATTTCCATATCATTTGCTTTTGATCCAATTGTATTTACTTCCCTATTCATTTCTTGTACTATAAAATCAAGTTTCCTACCTATAGGTTCTTGTAGTTCTAAGGTCTTTCTCATTTGATAAATATGACTAAATAATCTTGTTATTTCTTCATCAATTGAAACCTTATCTGCAAAAATAGCAACTTCCACTGCTATTCTTTCTTCATCTATTGTCATACCTTTAGTAAGTTCTGATAATCTATCTTCAAGCTTCCTTTTATATTCTTGTGGTGCAAATTTTGATGATTCCATTATACTATTGACTTTATTATTTATTTCTTGAAGTTTTAATAAAATATCTTCTTTTAACTTTTCTCCCTCTCTTTCCCTCATTTCAACCATTTTTGATGTTGCATCTTGAATAAGGGGTAAAAGTTCTTCTGTTATTTCATCTAAGTTGTGTTCAGCTATTTCTAATGATAAAACATCTGGCATAGAAGTAATTTTACTTACTGTTATATCATTGTCTATTTGTAATGCTTTAGCAACTTCTTCATAGCAATCATAATATCTTTTAGCAAGGTTAACATCTATTTTAGGCATAACATTAGAATTATCATAGCATTTATAATTAATAAATAAATCTACTTTACCTCTACTAATTGATGAATTTATTATTCTTCTAATTTTATCCTCAAGAGAAATAATGAATTTA
>CAMNZV010000255.1 GCA_946575275.1 uncultured Clostridium sp.
TGTTTTATATATTTATATCTATTTCTACTGGACAATGATCTGATCCTAATACTTCATTATGTATCTTACTGTCAATTAGCTTATCCTTTAAAATGTTAGAGGTTAAAAAATAGTCAATTCTCCATCCTGCATTGTTTTTTCTTGCATTAAATCTATAAGACCACCATGAATAAGCACCTTCAATATCTGGATAAAAGTGTCTAAAGGTATCTATAAAACCTTCTTCTAAAAGTTTTGAAAATTTTTCTCTTTCTTCATCTGTAAAACCTGCATTTCGTCTATTACTTTTAGGATTTTTCAAATCTATTTCTTTATGTGCTACATTTAAATCACCACAAAATATAACTGGCTTTGTTTTTTCAAGATTTTTCAAATAATTTAAGAAATCATCTTCCCATGTCATTCTGTAGTCTAATCTTTCAAGCTCTGCCTTTGAATTTGGTGTATAAACTGTAACAAAGAAATAATCATTAAATTCTAAGGTTATAACTCTTCCTTCTTTGTCATGTTCATCGATTCCCATATCATATATAACCTTTATAGGCTCTTCCTTTGTAAATATAGCTGTACCTGAATAGCCTTTCTTTTCGGCTGCATTCCAATATTGATAATAGCCTGGCATTTCCATTTCAACTTGCCCAACTTGACATTTTGTTTCTTGAAGGCAAAATATGTCTGCATCTATTTCATTAAAAAAATCCATAAAACCCTTTGTTAATGTTGCTCGTATACCATTAACATTCCATGAAATCATTTTTTTCAAATATATCCCTCCTTTATATTAAGGAATTTATAAATTCCTCTATTTCAGTCCACGCTTCAACACTTTCTGGCAACATATCACCACCTAATTGAAAGCAATGAAACATGCCATAATATGTTGTTTGTTTTACATCTACACCTTTTTCTAAGGCCTTCTCATAAACTCTTATAGTATCATCGTATAATAGCTCATTTGTTCCAACTTGAAGTAGCATTTTAGGAAAACCTAAATAGTCTCCATAAACTGGTGATAAATAAGGGTCTTTATAGTCATTATCACCTACATAAGGTATATCACTTGGTTTAAAATTACTATTTGCTCCTAATATAGGTCCCAATATAACATCTTTATCTAGATTTTCTTTATAACTCTTAGAGTCACAGCCAAGATTTGTCCATGGGCTCATAGCTACAATTCCTAAAGGTAGTTCTATATTATTATCCCTTAGATACAATATTGTACTTAGGGCAAGACCTCCTCCTGCGGAATCGCCAACTATTATTATATCTGAACCTTTATATCCATTTTTAAGAAGCCAATTGTAAGAATCTATTGCATCATTTAAGGCTCCTGGATAGGCACTTATGGTTCCTGTTCTGTAGTCTGGTGATAATACGGTAGCTCCCTTTGATATTTTTGAATATTTTATGGCAAGATCCCTATATAAATTGTCTAAGCCAAAAACATAACCTCCACCATGTAATTGTAATATTACCTTTTTACTGTCTGAAGATGAGTTTTTTAGAAGTTCCATTTTGAAGGTTTTCATGGAAATAACATGGTTTGTATAACCTTCTGGAATTATCCAATCTCCATTGTATCTTTCAATGTTTTCTTCATTTATTTTTTCTTCTTCACGAGTAAAAATATCACTATATGTATTGGATATAACTCTACCAAATAACTCTCTAGCAATTCCACCTTTAATACTAACCTTACCATCTTTACTTATAAAAAATAGGGTAATTGTTAATATTGGTATTAACAGTATTATTAAGAATTTTTCTTTCATCTTATATTTTCTCCATACTATTGTTAATAATACTAATAAAAATAAGGATAATATATAGCTATATATATTTGCTTCACATAATATAAGAAATACTAGAGAGATAAATGCATAAAGTATAATTGAAATCATATTAGTTCTTAAACGAATGAATAGGCGCTGGTATTCTTCCACCTCTTGCAATAAATGCTTCAGAAGAATTCTTATTTACTGCCATAACTGGTGCAGTTCCAAGAAGACCACCAAATTCAACCATATCTCCAACCTTACATCCAGGTGCTGGTATTATTCTAACAGCAGTTGTTTTATTATTAATAACCCCAATTGCTGCTTCGTCTGCTATCATTGCAGATAAGGTTGATGCTGTAGTATCTCCAGGTACTGCTATCATATCAAGTCCAACAGAGCATACACAGGTCATTGCTTCTAGTTTTTCAAGGTTTAAAGAACCATTTACAACAGCATTTATCATTCCTGCATCCTCTGATACTGGTATAAATGCACCACTTAATCCTCCAACATGACTACATGCCATAACTCCACCTTTTTTAACTGCATCATTTAGCATTGCAAGGGCAGCTGTTGTACCATGAGTACCAACTGTTTCAAGTCCCATTTCCTCTAAAATATGTGCAACTGAATCTCCTATAGCTGGTGTTGGTGCTAAGGATAAATCTATAATACCAAAAGGTACTCCAAGTCTTTTTGATGCCTCCTGTGCTACTAATTCTCCCATTCTTGTAACCTTAAAGGCTGTTTTCTTTATAGTTTCTGCTAAAACGTCAAAGGATTCTCCACGAACCTTTTCTATTGCTCTTTGCACAACTCCAGGTCCACTTACTCCAACATTTATTATTTTGTCAGCTTCTCCAATACCGTGGAAGGCTCCAGCCATAAATGGGTTATCATCAACAGCATTTGCAAATATAACTAATTTTGCACATCCAAAGCCCTTTGTATCCTTAGTAAGCTCTGCTGTTTCCTTTAATATAATTCCCATGTCACGTACTGCATTCATATTAATACCTGTTTTAGATGATCCTACATTTACAGATGAGCATACCTTACTTGTTTTAGCTAATGCCTCTGGAATTGATTTTATTAATATTTTATCTCCTTTAGTGCATCCTTTTTGAACAAGGGCAGAAAAACCACCAATAAAATCTATACCAAGCTCTTCTGCACATTTGTCTAAGGTTTTTGCAAATTCAACATAGTTATCTTCATTTGTTGCACCACCTATAATTGAAATAGGTGTAACAGATACTCTTTTGTTAACTATTGGAATACCAAATTCATTTTCAATTTCTTTTCCAACCTTTACAAGATCTTTAGCAGAGGACATTATTTTATTGTATATTTTTTCTCTTGCCTTATCTCCATCTGGATCAATACAATCAAGAAGGGAAATTCCCATAGTTATTGTTCTAATATCAAGCTTTTCTTCTTCTATCATTTTAATAGTTTCTAATATATTTTGTGCTGTAATGTTACTCATTGTTATCCCCCTTTAATTATAGTGAATGCATTGAATCAAATATTTCTGCTCTTTGAATTTTAACTGTAACTTTAAGTTCTTCACCTTTTTTTTGCAAAGCTTTTTTAACTTCATCAAAAGAAGCTGTAGATTTTTCATTATCAAGCATCATAATCATTGTAAAATAATTATCCATTATA
>CAMNZV010000256.1 GCA_946575275.1 uncultured Clostridium sp.
AGAGAAAAGAAAGGGAAGTTAATACTCTTCTTATAGAGCTTCCAGAATATAAGTCACCTAATGGAAGAACAATAGCAATATATGTATGGGAAAAGGTTAAAGACTACCTATCAAGGGCAGGAACAACCATTTTTGTAGCATCTATTATAATTTGGGTTATATTAAATTTTGGACTAACTGGTAAAGTTAATGATATTTCAGAAAGTTTTGGAGCTATAATAGGTAAAAGTGCAATATGGTTATTTAAACCAGCAGGTCTTGGATATTGGCAAATAATTGTTGCATTAATTTCTGGAATAGCTGCTAAAGAGGTGGTTGTATCAAGTATTAGTGTGTTATATGGAATTTCAAATATAAATTCCTCACTTGGAATGGCTTCAATGATTGGTGCTTTTAGTTCATCAGGATTTGGAATGTTAAATGCATTTTGTTTAATGGTATTTTGTCTCCTATATGTTCCTTGTATAGCAACAATTGCCACAGTTAAAAGAGAGACCAATTCTACAAAATGGATGATTTTTTCTATAATATTTCAATTAGTTATAGCTTGGCTAGTATCAACAATAATATTTCAAGTTGGAAATATATTTATATAAAGAAGGTGAAATAAAATGATTTATTCAATTATATTATTAGGACTAATAGGGGCTTACGCTGGGTTTGTAATTTATAAGAAGATTAAAAATAAAAAAAAAGGTAAGTTTTGTAGTTGCGGATCTAATAGATGTAATAATAAATGTAGTAACAATAAATAATTTGCCTATACTTATACATAATAGTATAATCAAATAGATGTTTTGTTAGGTAAGGAGAAGAATATAATGAAGAATATTTTAGGCGCTATTTTACCTTTTTTATTAGTATTACTAATAATGCCATTTATAATGAAGTTTGCGGTAAAAATAGGCTTTACAGATAAACCAACAAAAAGAAAACAACATAGGGGTAATATACCACTTTGTGGTGGAGTTCCAGTTTACATTGTTTTTTTTATTTTTTATTTTTTGCTAGTTAGGGATAGTGATATAGATAAATTGTTAATATTTATTGGTGGAACATTAATATTATTAATTGGACTAGTGGATGATTATTTTAAAACTATTGGAAAGGAATTCCCTATATTTCCAAGGTTAGTTGTACAGCTTTTTTCTGCAGGACTTGCATATAAAGCAGGAATAGTTTTCTTAGGTTTCAGTAATCCTTTTACGGATAGTTACATATTATTACCTACAATAATTCAGTTTTTAGTAACAATAATTTGGATTTTTGGTGTTACAACAGTTATAAATTGGTCAGATGGAATGGATGGGTTAGCAGGTGGAATATCATTGGTTTCCGCTATAACATTCTTTTTATCAGCTTTAATATTAAAGCAGGATATATCAGCATTAAATTCAATAATATTAGCGTCTTCAATTGGAGGATTTTTAATTTTCAACAAATACCCAGCTAAGGTGTTTATGGGTGATTCAGGGGCAAACTTTATTGGATATATGTTAAGTATTATTGCAATTGACGGAGCATTTAAACAATCAACAGTATTTAGTTTATTTATACCAATACTTGCTTTAGCAGTACCCATTTTTGATAATATTTTTGTTATAATAAAAAGATTTAGTGAGGGAAAACCAGTATATCAAGCAGATAGAAGTCAAATGCACTATAGATTAGAAGAAAAGGGTTTAACGCCTCCACAAATAGTAAAAAATATTATTCTAATTAGTATTATTTGTAGTGCTATAGCTGTAATAACTATTCTTATAAAACACTGATTTTTTATTCTTTAGGAAATTATATTCATAATAGAATTGTGGATAACTGAAACATATATCTTAAGTTTAGTTTATTGCCCTAAAGAATAAAAAATAAATTATAGTGCGCGTGCAAGATTTTCCCAAGGCAAGCTTCGGAAATGCACATGCGCTAAAAAAAATCGACGGCTTTGTAAAACTTTAACTTAAGATATATTATAGAACTTAGTTAAATTGTAAATGGTGATGATAAATAATAGTCGCCTTGGCGTTTTTTTTTTACAAAATAAAGGAGGAATAAATATGGAAAAGGTAGAAAGTTTTGAATTAGATCATAGAAAAGTAAAGGCACCATATATAAGAAAATGTTGTGTGTTAACAGGTGAATCTGGAGACAATGTAACAAAATTTGATATTAGGTTTTTACAACCAAACAAAGAAGCCTTTGGTACAGCTGCAATGCATGGACTTGAACACTTAATGGCACATACCTTAAGAGATTATTTGGATGGAATAATAGACTTTTCTCCAATGGGATGTAGAACAGGATTTTATTTATCAATATTTACAGATGTTAATCCAGAAAAGGTATTAGAAGCAGTAGAAAAATCTTTGCAAGCTGTATTAAAAGCAGAAGAAATTCCAGCTGCCAATGAAATACAATGTGGAAATTATAGAGATTTATCATTATTTGGTGCAAAGGAATATGCTAAAGAAGCTTTAGATAGAGGTTTTACAATATTTAAAGCAGAATAATAAAATATAAGATTTAAAAGATGCAGATAAGTTTGCATCTTTTTTTTGTAAAATAAAAAGAACATAAGGTACTATTATGCATAATCAAATTTAAAATGTCATAGTATAATCTATAATTACTTAATGAGGAGGAAGAGATGAATAGATTAATTGAAAAGTTTAACAATGACTTTAGAGAATGCAAAATATATTATTTATTAGTATTATTATTTTTTTGCGTAGGAATTGTAATTGGAATTTGTACAGTTCGTTATATGGATGATGGAAGTATGGGTGATGTAATCTCATATTTCAACTCTTTTGTAACCAGTGCAGTAGAAGGTACTATTGACTATGGACATTTATTTATTGAAGTACTTAAAAAAAATATAATTTTACTAGTTTTAATTGTAGTATTGTCATTAACTTTTTTTGGTAGCCCTATAATTTTATTGTGTGATTTGGTAAAGGGCTTTACTTTAGGTTATACATTTACATTTTTATTAGCTACATTTAGTGGTAAAGGTTTTTTACTTGCATTAGTATCAGTAATACCACAAAATTTATTTTATATTCCATGTTATATTTCAATAAGTGTAATTGGAATTAACATGTCTAATAAAAATTTTAGAGAACGATTACTTAAAATTCCTATGAAAACCAAGGTGGAAAAAATAAAAAGTTTAAGCAATTCATTATTTCTGGTTTTAATTTTTTTTATTATTGGAATAATAGTAGAAACTTATGTTGGACCAAATCTTATTAAATTTGTTATTTCAAGGTTTTATAGTAGTTAAGGTTACAAGATAAATGCTATAAAGGATATATAGTAAAATTGTCGAATATATTTAAGTAATATTGCATGGGAGAGTAGTATGGTAGAAATTATTAATGAATATAAGGAATATTTGTTCAAGAATAATAAAAGTGAAAATACAGTATACG
>CAMNZV010000257.1 GCA_946575275.1 uncultured Clostridium sp.
GCTTTGTTGTATCACTTATATTTGGGTTTTTATCACGATTTCCTCTAATTGAGTTTATTACCTTTGGCTCACTTTTATTTTCATCTGGAAAATACAATCCCATCCGTGCCCCATTTTTAGGCATTGAATACATCATATTCCCTGTTTCTGGTGCATAATTAAACCATGTGTCGGTGTCTACATTTTGATTTTTATCAATATCTAAATGTAATTTTATTTTCTCATTTTTTACATCAATTACTTCTCCCTCTATAGTTGCACCACATAATAATGAATTGTAACTTTTGGTTATCCATACTCCATTTTTTCTGCAAAGTTTATACTTAAAGATTAATTCTCCCTTATCTAAATTGCATTGGTATTCACTTATGTATAAGCCTTTATCTCTAAACTCTACATTGTCACCAATTGAATAGGTCTCACGTCTATATATTTCATAATATAGGAAGTCTGTATCATGAAATTTTGAATTTGCGCCTCCTTTTTCATAGTACCTTCTTAAATCTTTACATACTTTATAATTTGTATTGTCTTTTATTTCGTGATAGTCTCCCTTTTTTCGACCAAAATACAATATATTCTCCTTATTAAGGATATCTGCATAAATTGTCTCATCTATAAAAGATGCTAGTCTTTTTAGAAATTCCCAATCTGTTTCCTTATACTGAAATAGTGTCTTTCCTATTTTTTCATCTTCGGCTTCAAAGATATAACTATAATTATTATATCCTTTAATAACCTCTAAAACCACATCTTTGTATGTCATATTTTTATCTTGAAAGGATCTACTTTTTAGTTTTTCATCTAATTTACAGCTTAAGGTTAATGCTTCTATTTCCATATAGTATATATTATTTGTACATGTTGTTTTTACACTTTTTACTATTCCATTAAATAGTATTTTATTTTCTACTTTATTATATACACTTATTTCATCTTCTGCTTCTGAATTTATTGTATTATTGCAATTTATTGTATCATCTACTAAACATTTCAGATATAGTTTTCCATGTTCGTTGGCTTTGTATTCTATATTTATATCCTGCAATTTAAGTATAGAATAGGGACTTATTATCTCAATATTACCAAGTTCCACTCATATTCCCCCATAATCCCCTTTGTAATACCATAATTATACTGGAAGTTTATTTGTAATTCCAGTGTAATTTTATATTTTTTATTTAAAATAAAAATAATTTCGAAGCATATCTGGAATTTTTATCAATTTGTACCCGAATACGCTTTAGGACTTTACCCAATATTTATTTTAAAAATCAATATACTTATCTTCAAATATTCTTTTAACTGTTATTTTATTCATTGTTTGTCCATATTTAAATCTGCTTGGCAGACTATGTATTTATACTATTATCTGAGTTATCCACAGATTTGATTTTTTATAGTTTCCATAGAAAAAAAAAGGGCAATGCCCTTTTTTTAATAATTAGCTATTTTAGCAAAATCTTCTGCAATTAAACTTGCACCACCAACTAAAGCACCATCAATATCTGACATAGCCATTTGTTCTTTAATTGTATTTGGTTTAACAGATCCACCATATTGAATTCTAACTTTGTCTGCTACTTCTTTTCCAAACATTTCAGAAACAACTGTTCTTATAGCTGCAATAGTTTCATTTGCTTGTTCGTTAGTTGCAGTTTTACCAGTTCCTATAGCCCATATAGGTTCATAAGCTATAACAACTTTTTCAGCTAATTCCTTTGATAATCCATCTAAATCAGCTTTAATTTGTTTTCCTACTACTTCATTTGTAGTACCATTTTCTCTTTGTTCTAAAGATTCTCCACAGCATAATACTGGAATTAAGTTATTGGCAAATGCTGCTTTTACTTTTTTGTTTAAAGCTTCATCTGTTTCATTAAAGTATTCTCTTCTTTCGCTATGACCTAAAATTACATATTCAATTCCCATTGCTTTTAGCATTCCTGGAGCAACTTCTCCTGTAAATGCACCTTTTTCTTCAAAATGCATATTTTGAGCACCAATTTTTACATTTGATCCCTTAGCAGCTTTTAATGCAGCATCTAAGCAAACAAAAGTTGGAAATATAACTACTTCACAAGTAGCATCCTTAACTAATGGTTTTAATTCGTTTATAACTTTTTCAGCTTCTTCTGGAGTATAGTGCATCTTCCAGTTTCCAGCTATAACAGCTCTTCTTGTCATTATTATTCACCTCAAATTAATTTATTATTATTTATCGTTTAAAGCAGATATTCCTGGAAGATCTTTTCCTTCTAAGAATTCAAGTGATGCTCCACCACCTGTAGAAATATGAGTCATTTTATCCCCAAATCCTAATATGTTAACTGCTGCTGCTGAATCTCCTCCACCAATAACAGTTGTTGCATCTGCATCTGCCATAGCCTTAGCTACTGCAATAGTTCCTTTATTGAAGTTTTCAAATTCAAATACTCCCATAGGTCCATTCCAGATAACAGTTTTAGCATCTTTTATTGCATCTGCATATAATTTGTCTGTTTTAGGTCCAATATCTAATCCCATATTTCCATCTGGAATATTTTCATCTTCAGTAACTACAGCTTCTACATCTTTAAATTCAGTAGCAACTCTATGATCTACTGGTAATAAGAATTTAACACCCTTAGCTTCAGCTTTTTCAATCATTTCTTTAGCATAATCTAATCTATCTTCTTCAACTAAAGAAGTTCCAATAGAATATCCTTGAGCCTTTAAGAATGTGTATGCCATTCCTCCACCAATAATTATAGTATCTACTTTTTCAAGTAAATTGTTTATTACAGCAATTTTATCTGATACCTTAGCTCCACCTAAAATAGCAACAAATGGTCTAACTGGTGTATTTACTGCTTCTCCTAAGAATTTTAATTCTTTTTGAATTAAATATCCACATACAGCAGTATCTACATAATCTGTTACTCCAACTGTTGAACAATGTGCTCTGTGAGCTGTTCCAAAGGCATCATTTACAAAAATATCTGCTAATGAAGCTAATTCTTTTGAAAATTCAGCAACATTTTTAGTTTCTTCTTTTCTGCATCTTGTGTTTTCAAGTAAAACAACATCTCCGTCTTCCATTTTTGAAACTGCTTCTTTTGCATTTGCTCCAACTACTTCTTCATCTCTTGGGAATTTAACTTCTTTACCAAGTAATTCAGATAATCTTGTAGCAACTGGTGCTAAAGACTTAGATGCATCTTTACCTAAGTGAGAACATAAAATAACCTTAGCTCCATTATTAACTAAATATTTTATTGTTGGTAATGCTCCATTTAATCTATTTTCATCTGTTATAACTCCATCTTTTAATGGAACGTTAAAATCACATCTAACTAGTACTTTCTTACCTTTAACTTGAATATCTTCAATGGTTTTTTTATTAAAGCTCATTATTTTCACC
>CAMNZV010000258.1 GCA_946575275.1 uncultured Clostridium sp.
CGCACACTGGAATCACGCAAGACCTATCAGTGTGAGATTCTTCAGGATTTTGATGGCTTCACCTAGGCTGCGCTTTGTGGATCTTGCGGCTAGATTTCTTCACCCTCCTATTTTAGATATTATTGATAAGGATTTTGTAACTCAAATTGTTGATAGTAAAGGTCTTGCCTATAAGAATCCTTGGTATGGACAGCTTATGACAGGTCCACAGCTTATAGCTTATTTTATACAAATAAATTATTGGTTAAAGGAATATAATATTAACCTTGAAATATAGCTATAAAACCCCAGTAATACTAATATTACTGGGGTTTTACCATAAGTCTTTCACTATAATATTTTTTTTCTCTTAATTTTATTGCATCTTCCATATAAATAATGAAAAATTCATTATTTATAACTTTTTCCATTTTATCAGCTAATGAAAGTAAATATCCATCTCTTTTAGCAAAGAATTCCCCTTCTGTTTTAAGTAAAAATTTAATTGGGTTTTCTTTTGCTAATTTTATATAATCCTTTTTTGTCCATTTCTCAAAGTTCATAGTGCTTTTATGTCTAAGCATATCTGCCTTATTTGTTCCTAAATGATAAAAACTATAAAAGGCCTCATAAACATCCTCTTCAGTAATATGCATTTTTATATTTCCTTTATTATAAAAGGCTAAGAAAATTGGAATCTTATAGCTTTTACTCATACCAGTTTTTTCTATCATATTAATATAATCATTACCAATTGAAGCATTTGATATTTCATTTATTTCCTTTAAAAAGGCTAAATAGTTATTAAAGGGATTTAAAGAGGGCTTACTTTTTTTTATTGCAGAATATATATCACTAGAAATATTATTGTAAAACTCTACCCTATTAGGATTATGTCCAAGTATCTCTTTAACCCTATAAAAGTCCTCCCTAATAATTTCATTAATTTTAACCTCTTGCATTCTCTGTTTTTGAAATATATCAATAATTTGAAAATCAAAATTAACAATACAATCCTCTGGATACTCCTCTTCATTAGGTAGCAACTTACATCTATCCTTATTTATAATTGAATTATCAGTGTTAGATAATAAAAAAGGCACTAAATTAGCTTTTTTAAAGTTTCCAATAAAATCTAATACATTTAAATATTTTTTATTTTTAAACTTTCTAAGTCCCCTTCCAAGTTGTTGCATAAAAATTGTAGGGGATTCTGTAGGTCTTAGAAACATTACTAAATCAATTGAAGGTATATCTAAGCCTTCATTAAACATATCTACTGAAAATATAACATTTATATTACCCTTAATAAGATTTTCAAGGGCTTTATTTCTATCTTCAACATATTCTCCTTTTGGTCCACTATGTACTGCAACACTTTTTATTCCTTTTTCATTGAAAAATTTAGCCATATATTCTGCATGCTTTTTAGATGAGCAAAATCCAAGTGCATGTTTAGAATTAAACTTATTATAATTATTTACAATTAAGCTACCTCTTTTATTTAGCATTAATGCTTCCTCTAATGCTTTACTATCATATTTTCCATTATGAGTGTTTATATTATTATAATCTACAGTTTCATCATAAATACCATAATATCTAAAGGGTACCAAATAGCCCTTATTAATAGCATCTGTAAGCCTTATTTCATAAACAGTATTATAATCACAAATAGAAAATACATCCTTTGAATCGAATCTTTCTGGTGTTGCTGTTAATCCAAGTAAGAATTTTGGCTTAAAGTATTCTATAATATTGTTATAATTTGATGAAACAGCATGATGAAATTCATCTATTATTATATAATCAAAATAATCCCTTGAATAATAATCTGGATTTAAATATTCCTTCTTTCCTAATGTTTGTACTAATGCAAACACAAAAGACTTATTTGTATCCTTTATTGAATTATAAAAATAACCTATATCATTACTATTTCTAACATTTTTAAAGCTTGTAGCAGCTTGCTTTAATATTTCTTCTCTATGGGCTACAAAAAGAATTTTATTATATTTTCTTGAATCAAATGCAGCTAAATAGGTTTTCCCAATTCCGGTTGCAGCAACTATTAAACCTTTATCAAAGCCCTCTTCTCTTGTTCTGTTAAGCTTATACAGTGCTTCTATTTGTGCATCTCTTGGCTTAAATAAATCAGTAACCTTGTTTTCAATATCATTATATATTTTTGGCTTTCTCCAAGAGGATGAATATTCATTTAATCTTTTATCATCAATTATTTCAGAGTAATTGAAAAATAGATCCTGAAATGTGGAATAAAATTTGCTATATTCATTAAAATTAGTAGATTTCATAAATTTCACATTCCACTCAATTGAATCAGTTAAGGCTCCTCTAGAAATATTAGATGATCCTATGTATATTTCACTATCTTCTTTGTAATGAAATATATAGGATTTAGGATGAAAGGATTTATTCTTAACATTATAAAACCTTAAATCAATTTTGTTGTTAAACTTATCTTTTAACAAAAATAAGGCTTGAGGGTCAGTAATGTTTAAATAATTACCAGTTAATATTCTAACCCTTCCACCTTTATTTATAACAGTTTTAATATCATCTAATAAAGTTTCTATTCCACTTACCATTAAAAAGGAGACTATTATGTCAACACTTACAGCATTATTAAAGCTTTCCTTTAATCTATTATAAAGAAAATCACTGTTTCCAACAATGGCATTGTTATTTAGTTCTATATCCTTTTCTATAACATTGTTACTAATTAAAACTTTATCCATTTTTATCCTCTTTATTTTTTACTAATACCTCATATAGTATTTTTTTATTTCCGTATCTTATAATACTTCCCTCTTTAATTTTTTATATATCCCATGTATAAAAAAATTCCATATTGTCCTTTTCATCAAAGAAGCGTTTTAATCCAGTTTTGCAATAATAATAATGCTTTTCTATTTCTATTCCCTCTAAGGCACCATAATTAGTATCCAGAATAGAATTTAATCTTAATAATAAATATCCATGAGAAGTTAGTATTCTTTTTAATTCTAATATAATACTTCTAGTTGTTTTGCTATTAAAATAGTGCAAGGACAAATCGGCAATTACTAATTTAAAGGAGTTGTCCTTAAAAGGTAGTTTCTTTGTGATATCTAACTTAAGAGTATTAGAATTAGGAATATATTTTTTTACTATTTCAAGTGCCTCATCTGAATAATCACAGGATATAACCTTATAATTTCTTTCATGTAAATAAAGTGTATCACCACCAGAGCCACAGCCCAAATCTAAAATAACATTATCACTACTTGATTTTAATATATAATCATAGTCATCTAGCCATAAATCATAATCTGGCTTTTTATTAATTATAGCTTTATAAATATCATTCCAATATTTTAAGTTATTTTTCATA
>CAMNZV010000259.1 GCA_946575275.1 uncultured Clostridium sp.
ATTAATAGGCCTATTGTGTAAGCCTATATTATTATAAAGTTTTGAATTTTTACATTCTTTAAAAAAGGATAAAAGCTTGTGGCGCCAAAAAAAGGCACTTGCGATATTTATTTTTAATTTACAAGCAAGTTCATTAAGGGTATCAATATTCATAATATTTATGTATTTAGACCAAAGTGATAAGGGCTTTTTAGTATAACTCCATGGCTTATTAGTATATGAAGTAAAAGTACGATTACAGCCTTTGCATTTATATCGTTGTCTATTTTTAAAGGAACCATACTTTACAATTAAATTATATTTACAATGTGGACAAATATTAATTGGATTGTCAGTAAAACTATTCATAAAAACACCTCTAAAGGTATTATTACCATAATTGACTACCTTATTCATAATATACATCAAAATTTATTTAAAAAAGACTATGATAGTATTATTTATTATCTTTAGGTGATTTCTTATATATCTTTTTATAAGCTCTTGAAAAAGTTGAATAATTATTAAAACCAGCACTATAAGCAGCATCAGTAATTTTAATACCTCTAGAAATAAGTTTTTTAGCATATTGTACTCTTTTTATTGTTATATAGTTGTTAATAGTGAAACCAGTCTCACTTTTAAATAAATGCATAAGATAATACCTATTTATAAAAAAAGTATTAGAAAGATTTTCACAAGAAAGATTTTTAGTAAAGTTATTATTAATATAATCTAGGATTTCATTAATTTTAGAGTTTTTAGTAGAGGTTTCAATATAAGATATATTATTGCTAATACTAGCTCTATTTATATTAATAATAAATTGTAATAGTAAGAGTTCATTATAAAAGTCCTTGGCAAATTCGTCATTTATAAGTGAATTTTCAAGTTCTAGAATTAAAGAATATAATTTACTATCTTCAAAACTGGGAATCCTAAGGACATGAGATTTTTCAGAGGTAGCATTTAAAAAGCAGATATTTAAGTTTAATATTAAATTTGGCGAAATATAGATGATAATTCTTTCATATGTAGAATTATTAAGTATTTCAGGTTTGTGAAGCTCCATGCTATTTACAAGAACTATATCATATTTTTTTAGATTATATGATTCTCCTTGGATTTTATATATGATATCTCCATTTAAAAGAATTATTATTTTGCAAAATTCATGATAATGAAAATCAAACTTTTTGTTATATTTACCTTTTAAGTGGAAGAACTTAAAATCTTTATCTAAATAACCTGTTTTTAAATTGTTATCCAATAAAATCACCTCTTCTAAATTATAACACTATTTGCATTAAAAGAAGCATTATTTTGATATTTATCACTATTAATGTTATTTAAAATAATAATATAATAATAAGGAGGTATCAAAATGAATTTAATATTTGAAAAGTTTCATGGACTTGGAAATGATTATTTAGTGTATGACTGTATTAAAAATAATGTATTTTTAGGAGAAGAGGATATAAAACATATTTGTCATAGAAATTGTGGTATAGGATCAGACGGAATATTGATTGGACCAATTTTTGAAGAAGGGATGATTAAAGTTAAAATATATAATCCTGATGGAAGTGAAGCAGAAAAAAGTGGAAATGGAGTTAGAATATTTTCGCGTTATTTACAAGAAGAAGGTTATATTAAAGAAAAATCATTTATATTAAAAACTTTAGGAGGCAATGTATCTGTTGAATTTCTAGAAGGAGATGATAGAAATATAAAAATTGGTATGGGCAAGGTATCTTTTAATTCTAACATTATTGGAGTTGTAGGTGAACAACGAGAGGTGATTAAAGAAAAATTTGTATTTAATAATAAGGAATATATTTGCACCTGCGTATCTATAGGAAACCCTCATTGTGTAATACCTATGGAGTCAATTTCAAAGGAAAAAGTAATAGAAATAGGTAAGCATTCAGAGGGTGCAAAGTACTTTCCAAATAAGATAAATACACAAATAGCAAAAGTTATTGATAAAAATACTATACAAATAGAGATATTTGAAAGAGGTGCAGGCTATACATTAGCTTCAGGAAGTAGTAGCTGCGCAGCAGCTACTGCACTTTATAAGCTTGGCTTGATAGATAATAAAGTTACTGTAAATATGCCTGGAGGTAAGCTTTTTATAAATATTACAGATGACTTTTATGTTTATATGATTGGTGAGGTTAAGAAAGTTGGTAGTGTTATTATAAATGAAGACTTTTTGAAAAAGTTTTAAAGAAAAATAATGAGGGTAATGCATTCAAAGGAAATTACCCCATTAATAATGTGATAATTATTTTAAGATTCTTTTTTAGGGAAATGTTGATATACATTTCCCTAAAATTTTATCAACATTTATTTAAAAAAGAAACATATATGTTAAAATAATAATAAATATATAAGTAGCTTCAGCTATTTTATCAAAAGGAGTATTAGCTAATGAAAACTGTAGAGGTTGTTGCGGCCATTATAAATAAGGATAATAAATATTTAATAACAAAAAGGTCTTATGGTGAGTTTAAAGACATGTGGGAGTTCCCAGGAGGAAAAATTGAGCTTGGAGAATCTAAGGAGGAGGCTCTACACAGGGAAATTGAAGAAGAATTGGAGATTACAATTAAGGATTTAGAGTTTTTAACAACAGTAGATTATGATTATCAATCCTTTCATTTAACAATGCATTGCTATTTATGTAAAATATCTGGCGGGCGCCTAAAATTGAAAGTACATAATGATATTAAATGGCTAGCATTAAATGAAATGGACAATCAGCTATGGGTACCAGCTGACATAAAGGTTATTGGAAAGTTAAATAAATAATATTTAGGAGTTAAAAATGGAAGAATTAATAAAAAGTATAGAAGAAATATTAAAGGATGAAATTATAAAAGTTGTCATAAGTAATAAAGCTAATAATAATGTAAAATACAATAAAATATCAATTATGATTAAAGAAAGTAAAAAGAAGAAATATTATCAAATTGAGAAATTTACAGATAAGCAAGTTTTTCATGAAAATATTGAAATAGAGATTTTAAAGGATAAACTTATAGAATTAATAAGTGAAAGTTATAGACAGGTAGGTGTTTGGTCAGAGAATGCAACATATGAAATAAAAATATCTAAAAAAGGAAAGGTTAATTTATCAAAAAGACTAGAAGAAAACAAAAACAAAGTAAAAAAATCTCATAATAAAGAGAAAAACTATATTTTGAAGGAAGGTATGTTAATTGAACCACTAATAGACCTTGGTATTTTTACTAAGGAAGGTAAAATTATAAATTCAAAATATGATAAATATAAGCAAATAAATAGATTCATAGAAATTATAGATGATGAAATAAAAGAAAAGAATTATAATGACCTAACAATACTAGATTTTGGATGTG
>CAMNZV010000260.1 GCA_946575275.1 uncultured Clostridium sp.
TGAAGATAAAAACATGACACAAAGGCTTGTAGATATATTTCATCCATTAGAAATTAGAATATATGATCACATTATTGTGGCTGATACAAAATATACTTCAATGGCAGAGAAGGGATACATGCCAAGCAGTGCACAGGCAGGAGCAAATTATGAGCCTTTTGAAATTGTAGAAGCTACAAAGGAAGAAGAAATTATTTATTCTATGGATATTGAAGATGAGGAATTGGAGCTTGAATAAATCATGGTATAGGAGTGATAGGATTTATGACAAGAGAAAAATTAAGATTTACAGATGAACAAATTGCTCTTGCAGATAGTGTAAATATTATAAGCTATGCCGAAAGCATAGGATATGCAGTAAAACAAGTTACTCCAAAATCCTTTAAAATTCAAGGGTATGGTGGTTTATATATTCATGGCAATGGTCATAAGTGGAATTGGTTTTCTCAAAATAAAGGTGGTGGAGCAATTCAATTTGTTATGGAAATGGAGGGCAAAACTTGGGTGGAAGCAATAAAAAAACTACTTAATATAGATAATGAAGTTGTAAGGTATGCACCACCTAGAATTGAAAATATAGAAGAAGAAAAAGGAGAATTTATTTTACCAGATAAAAATAGCACTTTTAAGCATATATTCGCTTACCTAATAAACACTAGAAATATTGATAAAGAAATAGTTTATGAATTTGTGAAAAAGGATAAGCTTTATGAAAATAAACATGGAAGCTGTGTTTTTGTAGGCTATGATAATGAAGGACAGCCTAAATATGCTAGTGTAAGAAGCACCAACACTACAGGCAAATCCTTTAGATGTGATGTGAAAAATTCAGATAAAACTTATCCATTTTGTAGGTTTGGAACTAATGATACAGTATGTGTATTTGAAGCTCCTATTGATTTAATGAGTTACTTAACATTAATTAAAAAGCATAATATTAAAGGTTTTGAAAGTCACTGTATTTCTCTTGGAGGTGTCGCTGACAAAGCTCTTGAATATTATCTTAAAGAAAATCCTAATATAACTAAAATAATGCTCTGCGTCGACAATGACGAAGCAGGGCATTTTGCATGTCAGCAGATAAGAGAAAAATATAGGGATAGGTACAAGTTGGTAAGACATTTGCCACAAGGTAAAGATTTTAATGAGCAGCTTATAAATATGGGTAAATCATATGTGGAAGCTACAGAAAATACAGCACCACATATAGTTGCAGAAGATGAATTGTTTATTTCTCAATGACCTAAAAGACCAAAGGCAAAGCCTATGGCTTTGGTGAGGGCAAGCTTCCTATTGGTATAGCCAATAGCTTGTAAATAGTGGGGAATCCCCACGCCCCTTTTTAGAAAATTCTATGCAGCAAGGAGGGAATGGATGAGAAAAAGAAACTTACAGATCAATATTAGGATGTCAGAAAAAGAAATGGAACAGATAAAGAGAAAGGCTAAAAGTGCAAATATGACTTTTAGTAATTATGTTATAACTTCAGCACTAAATAATGAAATTATAGTTATTGATGGAATAAAAGATTTTACTCACCAGCTTTCAAAGGTAGGTACAAATCTTAACCAACTTACAATACTTTGTCATCAGGGGAAAATAAATTGTGCAGATATAACATCAGTAAACAAAGTGTTAAGTGATTTATGGGGGTATTTAGTTTCTATAAGGAAACGTAAAAAGTAAGGTGATAAAATGGCTGTAATAGAGTTTATTAATGCTTCAAATAACACCTATAAAGGAATGAAAAGAGCCATTAATTATATAAAGAATCCTATTAAAACTGAACCGCATTTAGTTGGTGGAAAAGATTGTAGTCCAGATACTGCGTTTAATGAGTTTGTAATGACTAAGCAAAACTTTAAAAAGGAAACTGGAAGGCAATTTATACATTTTGTACAATCTTTTTCACCACATGATAAAGCTATTCCAGAAGTAATAAATGAAATTGGGAAAAGAATTTTAGAACATGAAGCCTTTAAAGAATTTCAAGTTGTATATGCTACCCATACAGATAAAGAACATTTGCATAATCATTTTATTATTAATTCTGTAAGATTTACTACAGGACGAAAATGGCAGCTATCAAAAGAGCAATTAGAAAGCTTAAAGGAATATTCTGATGAGTTATGTAGAGATTATGGACTTATCATTGTTGATGGAGCTAAAGAAAACCATAAAGACAGAGGAGAATATAGGGCTAAAGATAAAGAACAAAGTTGGAAGTATGAACTCTTCTTAGCAGTAAGGCAATGTAAATGGTGTAGCAGAAGTAAAGAAGAATTTATTGTTAATATGGAGAAGTTAGGTTATAAAGTGGATTGGAGTGATGAAAGAAAATATATTACTTTTACTACTCCTAACGGTAAGAAATGTAGAAATAGAAAGCTGTATCCACCAGAACAATTTACTAAAGAAGCACTTAATAAAGCTTTTGAATTAAATGAGCAGCAAGCAACTAAAAAACAGCTTCAAGCAAAAATGGAACTTTTGTTATCTGCTATTCAAATGTTAGCTAATGATAATACACACTATAATCAAGGACATTATCCTTTAACAGCTCTTGAAGGTCAGGCTAGAAAGGAAAGGGCTATTGAGGAAGCTAAGGGAAGGGGATTTGATTGGGATAAAGGAAATGGATATTAAAATTATTAGAATAACGGAAAAATAGTAAATACACATTAAAAATTAAAATTCCAAAAAATAAAATTAAATATTGGAATTTTTGATTGACAAAGAATGGATTTAAACATATAATTAAAATATAAATTCCAGAAATTGATTTTGAAAATTGGAATAAGGGGGAGTTTGATGAGTAGGTTATTTAAAGAATCTTTAAACAATATTAATGTTCAAGAACAGGACGGTAGTTTGATAATAAGATATAGGAGTCTTATTTCAGATACAGATAAGAAATATAAAGTTGATATAGTTGAGGAGTTTGGGTGTCTAGATGAATCTAATGCAAAATTACAATTGTATTTAACTTATATAGATAATTTTTTAGGAACACAAGAGGCAAAAGATAGTGAGAGTTTTGAGATTGCATTAATTAAACTTAGTAACAATAAGACTCTTATGTCACAAGAAATTTACTGGGGTTTAAATGAATTTATGAAGTACTACTATATTTCAGATAGAAAAATAGTTAGAACGTTAAAACAGATATTTAAGCCTAGTAATAGTATACAAATAACATCCTTAGGTTCTTCAGGTAAAGGTAAATCTACATTTTTAACAATGATAATGTATGAAAAATACTCAAAAGTATTCACTAAAATAGCTTCTAAATTTGGTAATAAAACATCATTTCCTATTTCATTAATGTTGAACCAGGAAACTGCAAAACTACATGTT
>CAMNZV010000261.1 GCA_946575275.1 uncultured Clostridium sp.
AAGTTAAAATAGTTAAAGATATCAACATATACATATTCCTTTTTTCCAGTTAATTTAACCATTCCATCATTTATATTAACTGTTATAGTATTTTCTATTTCAGGTTTTATTTCAGATTTTATTTCTGTTTTAGTATGTATTTTTAAACCTTCTTCTATTATATATTGATTTTCTAATTTCTCCCCATTTTTAAATAAGGTGATATTTTCATTTTTTAATATGTAAGTTTTTAAATCCTGTATTGTTTGAGGAATGAATATTTTAACATTGTCCCCCTCTTTAATTGCTGTATTTATGGCTACTTCTTTATCATTTATTAATAGAAAAGGTTCAATATTTATTAATTCATCATCAATATAAATTGAAATAGAATTTATATTTCCTATATAATCACTTACTAAAGCCTTTGCGTCTTTTCCATTTTTAGCATAAGTTACCTTTATAATATCCCCATTTTTAATTGGACTTTCAAGGTCTGCTATTTTGTTATTTACTTTAATTGTTGCATTTTTTCCAAGATCTCCAAATACAAATCTTTTTTTATCATTAACAGTAAACTTCAAGTTTTTACCTGATTTACCTATTAATAAAGCTGGATTTGTTTGAGATTGCATAAATATATCTGACACTGTATTATTTCCTTGAGAAAATATACTAATTACTTCATTATTAAAGTTTACATCTATAAAATGATCTCCAAGTCTGTTAATTGAGGTTAATGCAATTCCAAGGACTGTAACCCCAGCAGATCCTAAATCATTGTTACATACACAATCCTCTACTGATTTTCTATCCTTAATTGCTATTCTTTTTTCATCAATATTTAAAACTTTAGCTAGTTCTTCTATTAGGAAAGGGCTATGAGCACCTCCTCCAACTAAAAACACAGCTGCTGGTGGTTTATTTCCGTTTATTTCTATTATCTTACTTCCAATGGAATTTGCCATTTTTATTACTACAGGTTTTATTAATTTATTTATAGAATCAATACCCACCACATTTTCTATACCTAAAACATCTGTAAAGGTTACTTCTTTATCTTTTAGTACTGTTCTTTTTATTCTTTCTGCCTCATTAAAATCTACTAAATATTCCTGTGCAATTGCCTCTGTAATTTCATCCCCTGCAATGGGTACCATTCCATAGGCTGATATTCTTTCCTTTTGGCTAATTGCAATATCTGATGTACCAGCTCCTATATCTACAAGGGCTATGTTTAACAATCTAAGTTTTGTTGGTACTGCTGCCTCTATAGCTGCAATTGGTTCTAAGGTAAGACTTGTTACTTGCAAATTCACATTTTTCATTACTGAATATAATGAATCTACAACTGATCTTGGAAGAAAGGTTGCAATTACCTCTACTTCTATGGTTTCACCCTTATGTCCAAGTAAATTTGATATTACATAGGAATTTAAGTAGTAGTTTTTAACTGAATATCCAACACAAAATAATTTTCCATCTGTGCTTGTCTTAATTTCTTCCTCTGTTTTTTTTACTGCACTTAGTTCTAAAGATCTTATAATGTCCTTTGTAATTTCTTCATTTTCATTTATTTTTAAAGAAAACCTAGCTTCGCTAGTTTTTAAGTATCTACCGGCAGCTGCTATTGCTACATTTTCAAGCTTTGTATCAAGCTCCTTTTCTATGTATTCTTTTACCTCTTTAACAGTTTTAGAAACAAGGTTAATATCATGAATTTGACCATCTATCATGGCTCTTTCTTCATGTTCTTTATATTTTTCACATAAAACATTAAACTTTTTGTTTCTTATATTTCCTACATCTCCAATTATTGAACGGGTTCCAATATCTAAGGAAAATATTAATTCTTTGTTATCCATGTTAACACCTTTCTAAAAAAATGAGCTCTTGCAAGTATACTAAAATTTAATATCATTAGATCTTAAATTTTAGTATTGCAATAGCCCTAAAATTATTTAATATTTTAAGATTGCCAAAGGTTTTATACTTCTTTTGACTTTAACTTATTTTTGATTTCAAACATTCTTGCTTCTAATCTATCAAGTTCATTATCAAGTAATTCTTCTTCTTTCCCCTTTGCTTTTGCCTTTTTGTCTAAACATTCATCAATAGCTGTTACAGTTCTTAAGAACTCTAATGCTAAATCATAACAATTCATAATTCTCCATCCCCTCTATTTATAAAGCATTTGCCCTTTTTATTATATTATAATATCCAATTATTAATAATACTAGAGTATTTTCAAAAATTAATAAAATATTTTTAGCATAATCATTTAAATGTTTACAAAAATTTAATTGTTTTTTAGTTGATTTAGTAGTATATTGTTATTGTAAGTAATTTTTAAATATTAATTACCACTTTATAATTTAATTTTCAGTCGAAGATAACTAAAAAAATTTCCTTTGTGGCTGGCAAAGGAAATTTTTTTGGATGGTTTGTTATTTTATTACTATTATTAAATTATTATCCATTAAGAATTCACTAGAGAATTTTCTATTTTTCCCATCATCAAAGGTTATAGTTATATCCTTTTTATCTACCCTTATAATTTCTCCATGACCAAAACTTTTGTGAAATATTTTATCTCCAATCTTTAATCCACAGGTAATCATAGAATCCTTTAAAAAGCCCCCCTCTTTTATAAATCTAGATACCTCTTTAAAAGTTCCACGTCTTGTTTTAGGTGAATATAGATATAAATTATCAATAGCTCTTGTAATTCCTACATAAAATAATCTTCTTTCTTCTTCTATATTGGTATTTTTACTTGCTCTATGAGGTATAGTATCCTCACTACAATTCATTATAAATACATTTTTAAATTCCATTCCTTTAACACCATGTATTGTACTTAATAGAACTCTGCCATTAATATTTTTCCCCTTATTTTCTAATATAGTTCTTGAAACATTATCTATATGTTCAAAAAATTCTGTAATAGTTTTAAAGGCTTTTGCAGATTCTTTAAAGGCTTCTACTACTTCCTCTAAATCTAAAATGCTGGTGTTAAACCTTTCGCCATAGGATTTTAAATAGTCTATGTACCCTAAATCCATAACAATATATTGTATTGCACTACCAAGTGATGCCTTATTTATATATGTAAAATCTCTTTTTAGGTCTTGATAGATTTTTATTTTAAATGGAGGTGTATCATGTCTTTGAATTAATATGTCAAAGGGATTTATGTTCTCCCTGTAATCTCTAACATAACTTGAATCGGTTTTACTTACATATCTAAAAGGCTTATTAATTATTTTTAAGAAAGCATCTCTATTATAGGGATCTCTTGCAAAGGTTATATATGCAATTAAATCCTTGCATATAAAATTATTATAAAGGTTGTATTCTTTATC
>CAMNZV010000262.1 GCA_946575275.1 uncultured Clostridium sp.
GGGCAGTTCTTTTTTAAATATAATTGGTATATTTTTACATAATATAGCATAAGTATATAAAAGAATATATTTATGCATCAATTATAAAGGAGGGTATTATGAGAAGTAGTGGTATTATTATGCACATTTCCTCTCTGCCAGGAAAATATGGTATTGGAACACTTGGAGAGGAAGCCTTAAGATTTGTAGATTTTTTAGTGGAGTCTGGGCAAAGTTATTGGCAGGTATTGCCTTTAAATCAAACAAGTTATGGAGATTCACCTTATCAAAGTTGTTCTGCATTTAGTGGAAATCCATATTTTATAGATTTGGACATGCTTAAAGATGAAGGGCTGTTAGATGAAGAGGATTATTGTGAGGCAGATTTTGGTGAAGACATTGAGTTTATTGACTATAGTAAATTATATGAAAATAAATATCCAATATTAAGAATTGCCTATAACAATTCAAAGGGTTTTTATTCTGAAGAAATAAGCAAATTCATTGAAGAAGAAAAGCTATGGATAATGGATTATGGATTATATATGGCAATAAAAAATGAATTTAATGGGGAAGCTTTAAAATTTTGGGATAAAAAAATTAAGGATAGGGATAAAAAGACTTTAGATGAATATAGAATTAAGCTAGAGGATGAAATTAACTTTTGGATATTTACACAATATTTATTTTATAAACAGTGGAAGGAACTTAAAAGTTATGCTAATGAAAATGGAATTAAGATAATTGGGGACATGCCAATATATATTTCTGAGGATAGTGTGGATTTATGGGTAAATCCTAAATATTTTAATGTTGATGAAGATTTAATTCCTATTACAGTTGCTGGTTGTCCACCAGATGAGTTTTCAGAACTTGGACAGTTATGGGGTAATCCTATTTATAATTGGGAACAATTGAAGACTGACAAATATCAATGGTGGATTAACAGAATAGAAAATAATTTAAAGCTATATGATGTTATTCGTCTTGATCATTTTAGAGGCTTTGAAGCTTATTATGAAATTGATAGTTCTATGAAAACTGCAGAAAAGGGTGTGTGGGTTAAAGGCCCTGGAATGGATTTATTCAAGAAAATTAAAAATAAGTTTAAGGGTATAGAAATAATTGCAGAGGATCTTGGATATATGACAGAGGAATTAGCTAAATTTAGGGAGGATTCAGGATTTCCAGGTATGAAGGTTTTACAGTTTGCCTTTAATAGAGAAGAGGAAAGTGAGTATTTGCCTCATAATTATGATAAGAATACTGTAGCCTATACAGGAACTCATGATAATGATACTGCTCTTGGATTTTTATGTGAAAGTGGTAATGAAGAGGAAGTCGAATTTGCTATGGAATATTTAAAACTATCAGAGGAGGAAGGTTTAAATCTTGGGTTTATAAGGGGGGTATGGTCAAGCTGTGCAAATCTTGCAATAGCACCAATGCAGGACTTTATAGGACTTCCTAGTGAATATAGAATGAATACACCTTCAGCCTTAGGGTATTGGAAGTGGAGAATGTTACCTGAAGTTTTAGATACAGATTTAAGTGAAATTATTTTTAGGTTAAGTGATATATATGGAAGGGTTAGAAGTCAGGATTAAGTAATTATTTTTTTGGAAACGGTTTATTAAATTGAATTAAGGATTATTTTTTTAAAAAGATAATTTTTAAAATATATAATGTAAATTACATTAAAAGAATTTATGGAGGGGTAATTAATGAAAAATGTAAAAAAACTATTAGCAATGGCTCTAGCAACAATTTTGGTTTCATCAACTACTTTATTAACAGGGTGTGATGGAAGTAGCAGCTCTAAGGATAATGTAACAGTTGATATTTTTCAATTTAAGGTTGAAGCAAAGGATGCTTTAGAAAAGGCAGCAAAAAGATATGAGGAATTAAATGAGGGGGTTAAAATTAATATACAAACAGTTGGTGGTGGAGATGACTATGGTTCAGCTCTTAAGGCAAAATTTCAAAGTGGAGAAGAACCTACTATTTTTAATATAGGTGGACCTCAAGATACAAAAGACTGGATGGAAAAATTAGAGGATTTAACAGCTACAGATTTAGCTAAAAATGCAGCTGATAACACTTTAGGGGCAGTAACATCTGATGGTAAAGTTTATGGAGTACCTTTAACTATTGAAGGTTATGGATTAATTTATAATAAGGATATATTAAAAAAGGCTGGAATTGATGCAAGTACATTAACAACCTTTGCAAAATTAGAAGAGGCTGTTAAAACTTTAGATAGTAAAAAATCAGAGCTTGGTCTTGATAGCGTTTTTGTTATGCCAGCTAAGGAAAACTGGGTAACTGGACTTCATACATCAAATGTAGCATTTTCTAATGAATTTAAAGATGGTACTGAAGCTTTTAATGCTAAAACAATAGAATTTAAATATGCTTCACAATTAAAGAAATTATTAGACATTCAAGTTAAATATGGGTACAAGCCTGATGGATCTGACAAATCAGTTAATGGTGTAGATTATGCAACACAAGTAGAAAAACAATTTTCACTTGGAAAGGCTGCAATTATTCAACAAGGAAACTGGATATATTCAAGTGTTGAAGGAATAGATAAGGATTTAGCTTCAAATATTGGTATTTTACCTATTAACTTAGATGGCGTTAAAGAAGGATGCATTCCAGTTGGAGTTCCAATGTATTGGGCAGTAAATAGTACTAAAAAGGATGCAGAAAAAGAGGCAGCAAAGGACTTTTTATCTTGGCTTTATACATCTGATGAAGGTAAAAAGATGATAATTAATGACTTTAAATTTATTCCAGCATATAAGGGATATGAATCAGATGATTTACAACCAGCAGATCCACTTGCAAAGGATGTAGCTAAATTCTCTCAAGAAGGGAAAACTATGCCTTGGGTATTTATGGGTTACCCAACTGGATTTGGAGAAGATCAACTTGGAGCATCTTTCCAAAAATATTTTGCAGGTGAACTTACTTGGGATGATGTAGTAAAACAAGCTAAGGATAACTGGAGTGCAGCTAGAAAATAAACTATTATTTGGAGGAAGATTATGAAGAAAAAAGACTTTTCCTTTTGGTTGTTTTTGTTACCAGTATTAATTGCATTTACTTTAGTTGTATTTATACCATTTGTTATGGGAATATATTATTCTTTTACTGATTGGAATGGAATATCTTCATCAATAAACTTTACAGGCATTGATAATTATATTAATGCCTTTAAGGATGAAACTTTTAGACACTCCTTTTGGTTTACAACTAAATTTACAATAGTATCAGGTATAGTTTTAAATGTTTTAGGATTTTCACTAGCATTATTGTTAACCCAAAAGTGAAAAACAAGTAATATATATAAAACAATA
>CAMNZV010000263.1 GCA_946575275.1 uncultured Clostridium sp.
TTTGTTCCGCAATAAGTTTTTTTTGCTATTTTACCTTCCTTTGGCACTTTTTCATAATCTCCATAATCCTTAGTGTAATCAAAGGGTGACTTTAATGCTAATAATAATTTATTAAAAAAAGTATAATCATTTTCATTTGCTTTATTTAATGCTTCTTCAACTAAATGATTTCTTGGAATAATTACTGGATTGTTTTTATCCATAAGATCTTTTATCTCTTCCTTTGATTGTGGCTGTCTTTTTAATCTTTCATTCCATTTATTAATCCAGATATTATCCTTTAAAAATTCTAAGTTATTCTCTGTTAATAACTTAAAGGAATTAGTGTAGTCTAAAGATTGTTGTTTAATTATTTCTAATAATTCTTCTATTAATATTTTATCATTATTTTCCCTGTTATATAAGCCTATTTTTTTCCTCATTCCATTATAATAATTTTCTTCATACTGTATACTAAAATCCCCTATAGCTTCTTCTGCCAATTTAATTGCTTCTTCTTTGTTGCTAGAAATAAGTGGTATTAAAGTTTCTGCAAACCTTGCTAAATTCCACATTGTGATTTCTGGCTGATTTTTATAGGAATATCTCCCATTAATGTCTATTGAACTAAATACAGTATTTAAATTATATGTATCCATAAAGGCACAGGGGCCATAGTCTATGGTTTCACAGGCAATAGATACATTGTCAGTATTTAAAACGCCATGTACAAATCCTACTTGTTGCCATTTTGCAATAAGCTTTCCTTGACCTTTTATTACTTCTTTAAGTAATTCTAAATAGGGATTATTGCTTTTAAATGCTTTTTTATAATGTCTTTTAATTGTATAATCTGCTAAAGCTTTAAGGTCATTTATTGTTCCATATTTTGATGCAAATTGAAAGGTTCCAACTCTAATATGGCTTTTTGCTATTCTTGCATTAATTGCTCCTTTTTCCTGTAATATTAGCCCATCTTTGCTTCTAAAAATTCTTTCACCAGTAGTTACAACTGCTAAACTTCTGGTAGTTTCAATGCCTAAAGCAGCCATAGCTTCACTAATAATATATTCACGTAACATAGGGCCTAATGCAGCCTTTCCATCACCACCTCTAGAATATTTAGTTTTTCCAGCTCCCTTTAATTGAATATCATACAAGTTATTATTATTATCTGGAATTTCACCTAAAAGTATAGCCCTACCATCTCCAAGCATTGTAAAATGTCCAAATTGATGCCCTGCATAGGCCTCAGCTATAGGTCTACTTCCCTCTATTATTTCATTTCCAGATAGGATTTTTTCATCTTTTAAATAACTTACATTAAAAGTTTTTGCCAAATCTTCATTAAATATAATTATATTAGGGGATTTAACCTTATCTGGTTTTTGGTAGCTATAAAATATCCTTGGTAAATTTATATAAGTATTTTCCATATTATCTATCCTTTATTTTATATATTTACTATAGTTTTATCATTAATAAATATATTATTCCTACAATGAGTAAATCTTTGAATACTTTTCTACTAAATAATCAATATAATATTTAGGGTTTACATCTTCCTTTGTAGCTAATTTTAACAGTTCCTGTGGCTTATATTAAGCTCCATGGTTGTGAATATTATCTTTTAAGAATTTATTTATTTCTTTAAAATCACCCTGTTTTAAATTTTCTAATATTTTAGGTTTTTCTATTTTAAGCTTATTTAAAATTTGTGCACCATATATATTTCCTAAAGCATAGCTTGGAAAATATCCAAAAGAACCATCAGACCAATGCATGTCTTGAAGTATTCCTTCATTATCATTTTCAGGTACAACTCCAAGGTATTCTTTATATTTTAAGTTCCATAGGTTTTTTATATCCTCTATATCAAGGTTATCATTAAAAATTGCCTTTTCTATTTCGTATCTAATTATTATGTGCAAGCTGTAGGTAAGCTCATCAGCCTCAGTTCTAATTAATGATGGCATAACCTTGTTAATACCACTATAAAACTCCTCTACTGTAACATCCTTTAGACTATTAAAATATTTTTTGCAGGTTTTTAATAAAAATTCTGAAAATTCTTCACTTCTACAAAGTATATTTTCATATAACCTTGATTGGGATTCATGTATCCCCATAGATACACCTGTCATAAGTCCTGTATCTTTTAATTTATCACTTATATTTTGCTCGTAAATACCATGACCACCTTCATGGATTGAACTATATAATGCAAAGGTAAGTTCCTTTTCATTATAGCTTGTTGTTATTCTTACATCCTTTGATGAAAATTCAATTGTATAGGGATGAATACTTTCATCAAGCCTTCCACATTTAAAATCAAAGCCCATGTTTTCAACAATTTCCTTAGACAATTCCCTTTGTTTATCTATTGAAAATTCACCCTTTAAAAAGCTATTATCAATTTTCTTATTGCTAGACTTTATTTTATTTAATAAATCTATAATAGCTATTTTTAATTCTTCAAAGGTTTTATCTAAGGTTTCAACAGTTGTGCCCATTTCATATTCATCAAGAAGGGCATTATATTTATTTCCTTGGTAGCCTATATAATTTATATATTCCTTTTTATATTCAATAACCTCTTTTAGGTAGGGTTTAAATATGTTGAAATCACCTTTTTCCCTTGCCTCTTCAAATGCTTTTTCAGATTTTGATGATAACTTTGCAAAATACTTATATCTATCCTTTGGGATTTTCATAAGTTTATTATAATCTCTTTCAAGATTTCTAACCATTGCCCTATTTACAGTATTTAAAGCTTCTGTTTTATCACTGAAATAATCTATAAATTCCAAAACCTTACTTGATGTAATCTTTGAAAAAATCTCACCTGCTAAAAATTCTAAAGCATCTGCCCTTGAATCTATACCTTCTTCTGGCATATAGGTTGTCATATCCCAATATAATACATTTGAAATTTCATTTAATTTATTTATTTCACTTATATATTCCTTTAATTCTTTTATTTTTTCTTCCAAATTACCACCTCATTATAATAATATTTTTACAAACTCCATATTATCAAATTCATTTTCTTTTATATAATGAAGAGAATCCATTAAATAAGTTTTGTGATGCTCTACAGTTTTAGAAAAGCTTTGTATAAATTCTACAATATTATTTTCATCTTCAACTTTATTTGTAATAAAGTTTCCAACTAAATAAAACCTTATAAATGAATACCTTGCAAGTAGCATAATATATCCATCAAAAATCAACTCCGTTTCAGAGAAGGGAAAACAATAATTGTAAATATAATTTACTAAATAGTTTTCAAATATATAGCTATATTTATTAAAATAGTTTTCTTCATATTCTATAAATTTCTCTATAAATTCCTTTGAA
>CAMNZV010000264.1 GCA_946575275.1 uncultured Clostridium sp.
ATAAATTAGTATTAGATAGAAGTAAATCTGGCGTAGAATTTGCTATAGAATATGGTACTAAAAGAAAATGCCATTATAATGGTGATACATTAAAGCTTCAAATATTTGTTGATATATCATCTATAGAAATATTTGTAAATGATGGACTTGAAGTGTTTACAGCAAGAATATTTGCAAAGGATACAAGTACTGGATTAAGTATATTTTCAGATAATAAGGCTTTAGTAGATCTTAAGCTATGGTCCTATTAAAATTATAAGGAGTGATAATATGAGTGCTAATGTATTTTGTATAGGCGAGCTATTAATTGACATGGTATGTGTTGATAATAAAGGTCTTAAGGATGGAATAAAGTTTGAGAAAAAGGCAGGTGGAGCGCCTGCAAATGTAGCAGCAGCAATATCAAAACTTAAGGGAAATGCATATTTTTTAGGTCAGGTTGGAAATGATTTTTTTGGCAAATATCTTGTTGAATCCTTAAGGGATTTAAATATAAATACTGAAATGACAGTAGAGGAAGGCAGTACAACTATTGCATTAGTTGGAATTGATTCAAATGGAGAACGTAATTTTGATTTTATTAGAGGTAGTGATGGAAATTATCTCTTTAATAATATTAATACATCAAAAATATCTAATTCAGATATAATTCACTTTGGGTCAGCAACAGCTTTATTAGAGGGAGAATTAAAATCCACCTATTATAAATTATTAGAATACGCAAAGGATAAGGGTATTTATATATCCTTTGACCCTAATTATCGTGATTCTTTAATAACAAAAGATAAATTAGAATTATTTATTGAGGATAGTATTAATTTCATAAAAAAGTGTGATTTCCTTAAGGTAAGTGATGAAGAGTTGTTTTTCTTAACTAAGGAGAAAGATATAACAAAAGGAGTAAATAAATTACATGAACTTGGAGTAAAGGTTATAACTATTACCTTAGGATCTAAGGGAACATATATAAGTGTTAATGGTAATAATGAAATAATTCCATCTATAAAAATAAAACAGGTTGATTCTACAGGTGCAGGAGATGCCTTTGTTGGAGCTATATTAAAGCAGCTATCAGAGATTTCAGATAAAAGAAATATAAGCTTTGATCATTGGAAAAAAATAATTGCATTTGCAAATAAGGTTGGTGCTATTACTTGTACAAATTATGGAGCAATATCTTCAATGCCAACCCTAGATATTATAGAGAAGTGGTGAAATAATGGTCTAGTCCTTAATTGGACTAGACCATTATTTTACTTTGTATTATTTAATACACTATGTTTACGTCCATATATAAAATAAAATACAATACCAATTGCAAGCCAAATTGTAAATCCAATCCAAGTAACTAACTTTAACCTACTTAATAGAGTTAGACAACATATTATTGTTATTATTGGAGTATATGGAACACCTGGGCATTTAAAGGATCTCTTCATTTCCGGTTTTGTCTTACGAAGAACAATAACTGCTAAAGAAACAACAATAAAGCTTATTAATGTTCCGGTACTTAAAAATTCTATAATAATATCAAGAGGTAAAAAACCTGCAATTATTGCAGCTGTAAATCCTGAAATAATAGTAGATACATATGGAGTGTTATGTTTATGATGTATTTTTGAAAATCCTTTTGGAATAAGTCCATCCCTAGACATAGACATAAAAATTCTGATTTGACCATATAACATTGCAATAAGAGTTGAAATCATACCTAAAATAGCACCAATTCCAACTAATTCAGAACCCCAAGTTATACCAATTCTTGCAAGAGCTGCAGGAACAGCATTTTCAGATACAATTTCTGTATATGGAACCATTCCAGTAAGTACTAGGGCAACTGCAACATATAGTATTGCAACAACTGAAAGACATATAATTAAACCTCTTGGAACATCCCTATTTGGATTTTTTGTTTCTTCGGCAGTAGTTGATATTGCATCAAAACCAATATAAGAAAAGAATATACTTGCACTACCTGCAAAGATTCCAGACATTCCTTTAGGGGCAAAGGGTTTATAATTTGCAAAATCTATATGTGTAACACCTAAAATTATAAATAGTAGTATTATGCCTATTTTTAGAAATACTAATATATCATTTATACGAGAGCTTTCTTTCATTCCATAAAATAATAAGTATGTAATTAATAAAGTTATAATAACAGCTGGTAAGTCTACAAATCCACCATTTGCAGGGGAATTTGTAAGTGCTAGTGGCAAGGTAATTCCCATATTTTCTAATATGCCAACTAAAGTTCCAGACCAACCTGAAGCTACAGCACTACAGGCAACTAAATATTCAGAGGTTAAACACCAACCAATTATCATTGCTATAAATTCACCAAAGGTAATATAGGCATAGGCATAGGTACTACCAGATACAGGGAACATTGTAGCAAGTTCGCAATAGCAAAGACCACATAAGGCGGCAACAATAGCTGCAAGTATAAAGGAAACTGCAATAGCAGGGCCTGCCATATGAGCACCAGAGCCAGTTGCAACAAATATCCCCATTCCAACTACGGCACCAATACCAAGGGCTGCAATATCAATTGCTTTTAAATTTTTGGATAAATGAGATTTTTCTGCACTATCCATCATATTATCTAAAGATTTTTTTCTGAAAATATTCAAAATAACTCCTCCTGTCGAAATTTATCACTTTACAAGGTAAGTATGTTAATTTCCATATTAAAATATAAATTAAATTAAATTAAAAGTCAAGGGAGTCGACAGGAAACGAGAAAAACATATTTTATATGGGAATTAGGAATGTTGGGGTTACTAATGAATTTTCATTATGATAAAATAAGATTATTAATTATATATAAGGATGGATAAATAAATGACAGCAGAAGAAACATGGAAAGATCTCTATAATAAAGAACTTAATTGTAAGAAAAACATTTTAGAATACATTGAAATAACAAAAGTATTAAAAAAAGAAAATGAAAGCATAGAAGTAATTACAGAAACCTATAACTACATTTATAATAGCATAGAAAATTTAAGGGAAAATATAAAGCCCAATACCATGATGTACTTAAAAAATAAATTAAAATCAGAGCTTGGGAAATATGTTATAGTAAAGGATCCTAAAGAAGAGAATCATTTTATAAAATTTTTCAAGGAAGCATACCCTGAAAATAATAGAAGAAAAGATTTTACTTGGGTGTTAATGAATTTAGATAGTATAACAGATGAACAAATATGGGTAACCTTAGCTTATATAAATAGAGAGTGTATAAATAATAAGCTTGTATTAACTAAGGTAGAAAAAGAAGATATAATTGAAGTTATAAATAAATT
>CAMNZV010000265.1 GCA_946575275.1 uncultured Clostridium sp.
TAGATGCAATAATTAATAATAAAAGTATATCAAAAAACTTTGAGTACATAAAAACCTTTCCTATGAGAGAAGGTGTAGTATTTAAATTATATGAAAGAAAAAATGGGACAACGAAAGAGGAATGTAATTATTATATAGAAACATTTAATAGATGGTATAGTAATTATCCAGAATTATATGAAAATAGAATAAAGAAGTTTATGGAATAAAATAGGGGTGGAAGTATGTCAACAACATCAATGTATTTTTTATTATTCATGGTAGTTTTAGTGTTATTGTATTACAATGTTAAAACTAAACATAGGTGGATAATATTATTAACTAGTAATATAATATTCTATTATTTAAGTTGTGGAATATATACAATATATCTTTTAATAGCAGGGATATTTGCCTATATAATGGGTATATTAATAAAAAAGAAGAGTACTAAATTAACCATTTTTTTATCAATAATTTATCCAATAGGTGTTTTAATAACCTATAAATATTTAAATTTTTTCAGGGAAATAATAGTATTTATTAGTGAAAAAATAAGTATTAATTTAAATATTACAGAATTTAAGTTAATTGCCCCCCTTGGAATATCCTTTTTCACATTGCAAATAATATCATATTTAGTAGATGTATATAGGGGAAATATAGATAATGAAAAGCATATTGGTAAATTTTTAGCCTACATAACTTTTTTTGCAACTATTGTATCAGGTCCTATAGAAAGATACCATAATTTTAAAAATGAATTAAGTTCAGAAAAAAGCTTTGATTATAATAATGCAGTAAATGGTTTATTAATGATTTTTTTTGGTATGTTTAAAAAATTAATTATTGCTGATAGAATTGGGAATTATGTGGGGTCAATATATGGTGATGTATATTCTCATTATGGTTTTGACCTTATTTTAGCTTCAGCATTATATGCATTACAATTATATGCAGATTTTTCAGGATATATAGATATTTCAAGAGGTGCAGCTAAAATACTTGGAATTAACTTAATGGAAAACTTTAATTTTCCTTACATATCAAAAAGTGTACAAGAGTTTTGGGGAAAATGGCATATATCTCTATCATCTTGGTTAAAGGATTATATATATATACCTTTAGGTGGAAGCAGAGTTGGAAATATTAGAAAGTATATAAATATTATTATAGTATTTTTAGTAAGTGGACTTTGGCATGGAGCAAATTTAACTTTTATAGTTTGGGGACTTCTTCATGGGGTGTATCAAGTAATTGAAAGATTAATAAGTAACTATAAGAAAGAAGTATTTAACAATGATAAATTTAAGCTACTTAAAATAGGAGTTAATTTTATATTAGTAGATATTGCATGGATATTTTTCAGAGCACCAAGTATAGAAGAGGCTTGGTATGTCATAACACATTTATTTGCATTTAAGGGATTTAAAATTGCATTAGGTAAGGAACAGTTTCTAATTATTTTTGTTGGGCTATTAATATTAATGATTGTAGAATATATTTTGTATAACAATAAATATAAAGGCAAATTTATTGGTGTTGTAAATTCACAAAAGATTAAATGGTGCGCCATGTTTATATTAATAATAATGGTATTGATATTAAAACCATTTAGTACTAGTGACTTTATTTACGGTATGTTTTAGGGGGGAATCATGAAAAGATTTTTTAGAAATATTTTTATTCTTGTAATAACTATAATAATAGCTATAGTGTCTATTTCAGTGGCAGGTATGAGAAGAAATCCTTATATTTCTGGTATTAAAATAAAGGTTGATTTAGTGAAAAATACAATGAATTCGGAGAAAAATAGAATTATTTTAGTTGGTGGATCAAATTTAAATTATGGAATAGATAGTGAATTAATAGAAAATGAATTGGATAATGAATATGAAGTTATTAATTTTGGGTTACATTATTCAGCTGGATTAAAATATTATATGGATGTAGTTAAACAATATACAAAAGAAGGGGATATAATTGTGCTTATACCAGAATATGAACATTTTTTTGACAAATCATTTTATGGTACATATGCACTTACGGAAATGTTAGAATATTATCCCAAAAGTATATTCACATTGTCATTTAAACAATATAATCAAATTGCCAAGGATATGAATAGATACCTTTATACAAAGATTAAAAGGATAATTGGAAATGAAGGTATAGATCCAAATTATAAGGGGTATAATGAACATGGCGATTATATTAATCATTTAGGCAAAGGTCCTAAAGATTTTTTGAAAAGAGAAAAGGTTTTAGAAGGAAAACGAGAATACAATGAGGATGTAATAAAATATATAAATAAATTTGCTAAGGATATGAATAATAGGGGTGTTACAGTACTTTATGATTTTCCATCAATAGCAGAGGGTATGTATAATGAGGAATATTATAATTTAGTAAAGGACAAACTTAAGAGTGATTTGAATATTGATATTATTGGTAATAATGAAGATTATACATATCCAATAAATTGTTTTTATGATTCTTATTATCATTTATTATCTGAACCTAGGGAAATCAGAACAAAACAATTAGCTGAAGATTTGAAAAATCATTTATAAATAAAGGTTAAGGGGTAGGATTTATGGACAAGGTAAAAGAAATAATAGACAATATGGAAAAAATAATGATTGGTAAAAGAACAGTAATTGAAAGAATAATTATTGCCCTTTTAACAGACAGCCATATACTAATAGAGGATGTACCAGGAGTTGGAAAGACACAATGTGTAGGTGCTTTGGCAAAGTCATTACATGGAACCTATAATAGAATTCAATTTACACCAGATGTAATGGCATCTGATATAACAGGCTTTACAATGTTTAATCCAAGAAGCGGTGAATTTGAATATAAGGAGGGAGTTGCATATTGCAATTTTCTATTAGGGGATGAAATAAACAGAGCTTCATCTAAAACACAATCAAGCCTACTTGAAGTAATGGAAGAAAAGCAAATAACAGTGGATGGAATAACAAGAAAAGTTCCAGAACCATTTATGGTTTTGGCAACTCAAAATCCAATAGAAAGCAAGGGTACAAATAAATTACCAGAGGCTCAAATGGATAGATTTTTATTTAAGCTTTCAATAGGTTATCCAAGTAAAATTGGTGAAAAGGAAATGTTAGATAGGTTTGGAAAAGAAAATCCATTAAATACCTTAAAGGAAGTAGCTCAAACTACAGATATTATTGATTTAAAGGAAAAAGTTAAAGAGATACTAGTAAGTGAAGAAATAAAGGATTTAATAGTGCAAATTGTAACAAATACAAGAAATACAGATAAGG
>CAMNZV010000266.1 GCA_946575275.1 uncultured Clostridium sp.
TCTATATAGACATTTTTAGGGCTGTATCCTTTAGAATTAGCTGTAATAGTTACAGTTTGAACTCCATTTTCTATTTTAGCCTTACTACCTTTTTGAACTTCCTTTGTTTCAGTATTTTCCTTAGATATGGGGCTTATAATTTCAGAGGCTACTGTTTTAACATCATAACCAACAAGTGCAAGACCACGGTTTCCCATGGTTAATCCAATGAAAATTATAAGAATTCCACTGAATTTCAATATGGTTTTTGAAGCCTTTTTATTAAATAAATTTGATAGCACACCAAAGGTAAGCATAAGGGGAATTGTACCTAAGGCAAAGAAAAACATTGATAAAAAACCAAAGATAAAACTACCTGTAGTTAAAGCATATAATTGCATGGTTTGTAATGGGCCACAGGGCATAAAGCCATTTAATAAACCTACTATAAATGGAGTTTTTTGATTAGATTTTTTAAAGGGAAGTTTTAGTGTAAATTTTCTAAAGATTTTTAGACCAAATATATTAAAGCCCATTATTATCATAAAAACACTTGAAAATATGAAAATACCAGCTTGAAGATTGTCTGATATTTTAAATACACTACCAATGCTGCCAATTACTCCTCCTATAATACTGTAGGATATAAGCCTTCCTAAATTATAAAGCAGTGAAGGCTTAAGCATAGCCCTTTTACTTGAGTTTGCTATGGATATTCCTTGGGACATACTAATTCCACCACACATTCCAATACAATGTAGTGAGCTAAATATACCAATTATAAATAAAATAAGAAAACTAACATTTGAATTTAAATATTCGGAAACATTAAAAGATCCTGAATATGTGCCTAAAAAAATCACAATAGCACACAAAATAATAATTCCAATTACTTTAGGGATTTCATTATCCTTAGTATTTTTTGCTATAGAATATTCTGTGTTTTCAAGACTTTTACAAAGATTAATATCATCATATTTGTTCTTGATATATTCTATAGTTGCATTTCCCTTAACATAGTTAGCGTTAACACTAATTACATTAGGAACAGTTTTTATATAGCCTTCAACTCTTTTTTCACAAGATGTACATACCATACCATCTATTTTTACAACAACCTTTTCACTTTTCAATAAAATCACCTTCTAAATAATTTGTAGATACATTATAATGAGTGTAGTATATATGTTTAATGTGAAGATATTATGAAGAAGGGACTGTTTTTTTGGATAAGATTCTTATTGTAGATGATGAGTTTAAAATTGCAGAGGTTATAGAAGCTTATCTTAAAAGAGAAGGATTTTTAACAGCTATTGCAACTAATGGCAAAGAGGCTTTAAATATAGTTAATAATGAAAAAATTAGCCTTATTATTTTAGATTTAATGTTGCCTGACATAAGTGGTGAGGAGATATGCAAAAAAGTAAAGGATATTTATAATATTCCAGTTATTATGCTTACTGCAAAAAGTAGTGAAGAAAGTGTATTGTGTGGATTTTCTTTGGGGGCTGATGATTATGTAACTAAGCCCTTTAGTGAAAAGGAACTTGTTGCAAGGGCAAAGGCTATTCTAAAAAGAGTATATAAAGAGGATAAAAAAATTTTGGAATTTAAAAATTTATATATTAACCTTGATAATTTTGAAGTTATTTTTATGGGAAAGAAAGTTCAGTTAACACCATCTGAATTTAAAATATTATGGCATTTGGCAAATAATCCAAGTAAGGTATTTACTAGAGGTGAACTTCTTAATATTGCAATTAATGACGAAGGAGAAGTTTTTGATAGAATTATTGATGCTCACATTAAAAATATTAGAGCTAAAATTAAATGTGCTAAATATATTATTACGGTTCATGGAGTTGGCTATAAGTTTAATGAAGAACCTTAAAGGATGTGTCAATTTATGAAAACATTAAATAGAAGAATAACTGCTATTTTTTTGTTGTATTCTCTAATTATTGTACTCCTTGTATGGGTAGGTGCAAAAGTATTTATAAAAAGAGAGTTCAATAATTATATAGAGGATAGTATAAAGACTAGAAAGACTGAAATTGTAAATGGAATTTCCAAAGGGTATAGAAATGGTAAATGGGATAATGACTATATTGAACAAATAGGAATGAATGCATTAGAAAATGGAATGTTAATTAAGATTAATAATAGTATTAATCAAGAAGTTTGGAATGCTTGGACACATAACAATGGAATGTGTCAAAGTATTTTAAATAATATTAATGAAAACATGTATAAGGTTAACCAAAAGTTTAGTGGAGAATATGTAACAGAAACCATTGATATTAAAAGCAATAATATTATTGTTGGAACAATGGAAATAGAATATTATGGACCATATTATTATTTAGACGTGGACATTATTTATTTTAAAACTTTAAATAACATTCTAGGGATTGTAAGTGTGATTTTTATTTTTTTATCTGTTATTATGGGTATTTTAATATCTAGAACTATTAGTAGGCCCATTAATAAGGTTATAAATTCAACCAATTTAATTGCTAAGGGCAAATATTCAGATAGAATTACATATAATAGCAAAATATTAGAAATGGATAATTTGATTAATTCAGTAAATATAATGGCAGAAAAACTAGAAAAGCAAGATGAATTTAGAAATAATTTAACTAAAGATGTTTACCATGAAATTAAAACGCCAATAACCATAGTGTCTTCTCATCTAGAGGCTATTGTAGATGGTGTATGGCAGCCAACAGAGGATAGAATAAGCAGTATTTACGAGGAAATTCAAAGATTAAGTAGATTAATTAAATCTATGGAGACTTTATCATATTTTGATGAGGAAAAAATTAAAGACAAGTTACATATACAAAATATTAATATAGAAGAATTAATTAAAAACATTGTTTATAATTTTGAAAAGGAACTTTTAGATAAAAATATTAGTTTAAAACTTAATATTAGTTCATGTATTATTAAAGGTGACAAGGATAAACTAAGTCAAGCAATTATCAATATTTTATCTAATAGTATAAAATATTCAAGTGAAAAAGGAAACATTGAAATTTGGAACAAGGTAGAGAATAATGAAGTATTAATTGGAATAAAAGATGATGGAATTGGAATTAGTGAAAATCATTTGCCATATATTTTTGATAGGTTCTACAGGATAGATAAATCTAGAGATAGATTAACAGGTGGTTATGGCATTGGTCTTGCTATAACCTATGGAATCATCAAGGCTCATGGTGGAACTATTAAGGCATATAGTAAGCCTTTAGAAGGTAGTGAATTTATAATCAAATTAATTAAATAAAC
>CAMNZV010000267.1 GCA_946575275.1 uncultured Clostridium sp.
GGTAAAATGAAAGCTGTAGAAAAAGACACTATAATTAATAAATTTAAAGATAATGAAATAAAGGTTATAATTTCTACAACTGTAATTGAAGTTGGAGTAAATGTACCAAATGCATCAGTTATGATTATTGAAAATGCAGAAAGATTTGGTCTTGCACAACTTCACCAATTAAGAGGTCGTGTAGGTCGTGGGGAATATGCATCCTATTGTTTACTTATTGGAAATGCTAAAAGTAATGTAACAAAAAAAAGAATGGAAATAATGCAAAATTCAACAGATGGCTTTTTTATAGCAGAACAGGACTTAAAACTTAGAGGCTCTGGAGAAATTTTTGGAATGCGTCAAAGTGGAGAGGAAGGTCTTTTACTTGCAGATTTATATGAGGATATGAAAATATTAAAATGTGCAACTAAGGATGCCAAGGAAGTAATAGAAAATCCTGATTGTAAGAGTAAAAATCTTATATATGAAATAATGAAAAGCATAGAGAAAAGTAAGGGATTTTTATGCTTTAACTAAGGATAAAAAAGAAAATTGTAATATTTTATCACCTGTGATAAAATATATTTTATTAATAAACTTAAGGAGTAGTGCGTTTTGAGAATAATTGCAGGTAAAGCAAAAGGACATAAATTAATTTCTCCAGAAACAATGGAAACAAGACCTACTTTAGATAGAGTTAAAGAAGCAATGTTTAGCTCTATACAAGGATATATTCAAGATTCTATTGTATTAGACCTTTTTGCAGGTACAGGGAGCTTAGGGCTTGAGGCCTTTAGTAGGGGAGCAAAAGAGGTATATTTAATTGATAAAAGCCAAACTACATACCCATTGCTTATGGAGAATATTAAAAAACTAAAATTTCAAGACTTTTGCCATGGATTAAATACAGATTCCTACAAGGCTTTAGAAAGCTTTGTATTAAAGAACATAAAATTTGACTTAATTTTTATAGATCCACCTTATTGTAAGGAGATGATACCAGAGGCTATGAAAATTATTTCAGAAAACAACTTATTATTAGAGGATGGCATTATTGTAACTAAAATTGACTCTATTGAAGAAATATACCAGGGATATAATGACATAAACTTATATAAGTATAAGAAATACGGTAATACAACAGTTTGTATATACAAACTTTAAGGAGGAAAACATAATGAAGGTTGCAGTTTATCCTGGAAGCTTTGATCCTATAACTAACGGGCATTTAGACATTATTTTAAGAGGAGCAAAAACTTTTGATAAACTTATTGTAGGTGTACTTATAAATGTTGATAAAAATAATGGTTTATTTAATATAGATGAAAGAGTAGAATTAATTAAAAGGGTAACAAAAGAATTTCCAAATGTTGAAGTTGTTAGTTTTAGTGGATTATTAATTGATTTTATGAAGCAAAATAATTCTAACATAATTTTAAAGGGGTTAAGAGCCTTTTCAGATTTTGAATATGAATTTCAAATGGCATTAATGAATAAAGAATTAGATGCAGAGATTGAAACTTTATTTATGATGACCTCAGCACAATTTTCATATATTAGTTCTTCATCAGTAAAACAAGTTGCAAAATTTGGGGGAGAACTTAGGGGTCTTGTACCAGAAATAGTTATAGGAGATATTAAAAATAAATTTAATTCTAAATTATAGGGGTGTTTATATGGGAAAGAAAATGGAAGTAAACGTAATTGAATTACTAGAATATTTGCAAGATACAGTAGAAAATTCAACAAAGGTACCTATAAGCGGAAAGACTATGATAGATAAAAAAGAATTTTTAGATGTTATAGATCAAATTATCAATTATTTACCAGATGAATTTAAAAAAGCACAATGGGTAATGAACGAAAAGGAAAGAATTTTAGGAGAAGCCAAAAAAGAATATGATTCAGTAAAAAAAGAAACACTAGAAATGATGAGGCAAAATGTTGAAAATCACGATGTTGTAAAAGAAGCTAAAATAAGGGCACAAGAAATAATTTCAGCAGCTACTCGTGATGCTAAGGCAATTAGACTGGGTTCTAGAGATTATTCCAATGAAATCCTTTCAGAACTAGATAATCAAATTGAAATAAAAAGAACAGAGCTAATTAATAATCTTCAAGAAAGCTTCCAGGTTGCAGCAGGTAGCATTGATAAAAATTTTGTGGAAATTAGCTCTACAGTTAAAGATAACATAAAAGAGTTAAGAGATATGAAAAAATAGTTTTTTTACGATTTTAAGAAATATATATATAATAATAATTGTAATTGTAGGTATTAATAAAACTGAAATTGGTATATTATTTGTATAATTATAATTTATTGATGAAGTAAAGGCAGTTTTTGAAATAAATAAACAGATAAAGTAGGTTATTATAAAACTTATTATTCCTTGTATAATCTTATAAAATGAGTATTTTATTATAGAAATATTGTGTCTACTAAAAAATGAAGAACATTGTAATATTATACAAAGTCCGGAAAATGAGGAGAAAAAACTTATTAACGCTAATTTAAGAGGATAAGAATATTTTTGCATGCTTATAAGTTTAGTGCCATTAGTTATTTCTATTGTGCCAAGTATTATACTATTTACTGAATATTTATCTAGAATTGAAATTATTATTGAAAATAGTATAATAAAGCCACAAACTGATAAAAGAGTATTTATACTACTATCAATTGAGGTTTTTAAAGCCTGGGCAAAATTTATTTGATTTTTATGTTCTTGTAAAAACTTTTGAGAGTATATACTCTCATTTTTTTTTTGATTTTTTTTATCTTTTTTAAAATTCATTATTATAGCCATAATAAAAATAGAAAGATAGTTTGCAAATAATAATATATATCCAGAATTTAAATCCTTTAAGAAGGTGTAACCAATAGTTCCTATTATAAAAATTGGACCACAATTTGTTGCAATATTTAATAATTTACTATACTCTCCCTTTGAAATATATCCAAGTTCATATAAGTTAGAAGAATACTTTGCCCCTAAAGGATATCCACATATGAAGCTTGCAGCAAGGGGAAAGGAACATTCTTTTGACAAGTTAAAGGGTTTACAAAATATTGGACCTAATATTTTTGAAAACAATAGTATTCCATCATATTGTATTAAAAGATTGCAAATTACTGAGAAGGGGAATAGTGTTGGTAATATTGAATTTATACAAAGTGTAACGGAAGTAATTACTGCAGCTATAGCAGTATTAATATGTGTTACAAAAATAATAATTGATAATAATATAAGAAAGCAAACTATTG
>CAMNZV010000268.1 GCA_946575275.1 uncultured Clostridium sp.
AGCTCCGAGGCAACACGGCCGCGATCCACGCGCACACGGCCAAGCTGGGCGATCTGGTCGCGTGGAATACCTGATCAAATGCCCTTTGTAGAAAGGTAGAATATACTGCAAAAACTGGTTTAAGTCCACCGCAGGCCATTCCTGCACACAAAGTTACTGCATGTTCCTCTGCAATTCCAACATCAAAAAACCTTTTAGGAAAGTTTTTTGAAAATTCCTTAAGCCCTGTTCCATCTGGCATTGCAGCAGTAACTGCTACAATATTCTCATCTTCCCTTGCAAGATCTGTTATAACTCTTCCAAATTCATTTGAATAATTATAACTTGGTGTTTCTTTCTCTTGTACTCCATATATACAGTCAAAAGGTGATACCCCATGATAGGTTTGTGGGCTATTTTCAGCAAATTCATATCCCTTTCCTTTTTTGGTTACAACATGAATAATAACTGGTCCATCTATGGCCTTTGCCTTTGTAAGTACTTCATTCATTTTTAACATATTATGTCCATCAATAGGTCCCACATATTTTATGCCCATATCTTCAAATAACATTGATGGTACCACTAATTGTTTTATGGAATCCTTGATTTTAGATAATGGTTCAATTAATTCTTTACCATATTTACTTTTTTTAAGCCTTAAATTTATACTATTTTTAATTTCATTGTATTTAGGTTCCATTCTAATATTATTTAAATATTTTGATAGTCCCCCCACATTTTTTGAAATTGACATTTGATTATCATTTAATATTATTATTAGTTTTGTTTTTTTAAAGCCTACGTCATTTAATGCTTCAAATGACATACCACCTGTTAATGCCCCGTCTCCTATTACTGCAATTACAGAATAATCTTCTCCTTTAATATCTCTAGCTCTTGCCATTCCAAGTGCTGCTGATATTGATGTACTACTATGACCTGTATCAAAGAAATCATATTCACTTTCATGTCTTTTAGGAAAACCACTTATTCCATCTTTTTGTCTAAGCATATCAAATTTATCTTTTCTTCCAGTTAGTATTTTATGTACATAGCTTTGATGTCCTACATCATATATAATTTTATCTTTTTCTATATCAAAACTTTTAAAAATACTTAAAGTTAATTCAACTATCCCTAAATTAGAAGCTAGGTGACCTCCTGTTTTAGATACACTTTCTATTAAGAATTTACGTATTTCTTCTCCTAATTGTTCCATTTGATCATTACTTAAAGACTTTATATCCTTAGGAAATTTCATACTTTCTAAAATATTTGTCATATTTACCATTTCCTTCTTAATTATCTCTTTTTAAAAGATTATTTATTAATTCTCCCAAATCTTTTGAATTTTTATCTATTTTAGATAGGATTTCAATACAATCCTTAGTTAATTTCATGCACATATTTTTACATTCTTCAATTCCATAGGTAGTAATAAAATTGCATTTATTGCATTCTATATCCTTATGTACCTCTTTACCTAGTTTTTCTGTATTTCCAATTGCATCTAAAATATCATCCTGTATTTGAAATGCTAATCCAATTTTTATGCCCAATTCATTAAGTAAAGAAATATCCTTTTCACATGCCTCACCTAGTATTCCACCGGCAACAATTGAGGCTCTAATTAATTCTCCTGTTTTTTTAAGGTGCATATATTGAAGTTCTTCTTTAGTTATTTTATCTTTTCCTTCACTTAAAATATCAACAACCTGACCACCTATCATGCCTTCTGCACCAGATGCTATAGCAATTTCCCTTGCAGCCTTTAATGCCTTTTCTCCATTAATTAAAGAATAGTTTATTAATATAGTCATAGCTTCATTTAATAATGCATCTCCTGCTAAAGTTGCAATGCCTTCTCCAAAAACTTTATGGTTAGTAGGTTTGCCACGTCTTAAATCATCATTATCCATAGCTGGAAGGTCATCATGAATTAAAGAATAAGTATGTATCATTTCAATTGCTGCTGCAACCTCCATAATATCTTTATAATTCTTTTTATATAAACTATAGGATAATAACATGAAAATCGGCCTAATTCTTTTGCCACCAATATTTAAGCTATAACTTGTTGCTTCATAAATTAGTTTGTTATAGCTTCCTTTATTTTTAAAATAGTTATCTAAATAAATATTGATTTCTTCTCTAAGATTGTTAATGTTCATATTATTCTCCTAACTCTAACTCTTCATCATCTTTTACAACTAGGATTTTTCCCTCTAAGGTATTTAATGTTTTTTGTAATTTGTTTACAAGCTTAACCCCATCCTCATAAGCCTTCATTGAATCCTCTAAGTTTAGTTGATCTTTCTCAAGTGATGTAAGTGTTTCTTGAAGTTTATTAAAAACCTCTTCATAGCTTTCTTTCTTAGCCATAAGTTCCTCCTTATTTTAAGGTCTAAACCTGCCTTGTACTGTTCCATCTTTTAATGTTATATATATATCTTTTTCTTTAGACAAACTGTCCTTAGAACTAATTATCCCAAATTCATCTTCTATTATAGCATAACCTTTTGTTAAAAGGTTAACCGGATTATTTGCAATTAATAAGTTATTAAGTCCAAATAATTTTTCTTTTTCTATTTCCAATTTTTTTTTCATAATATAATTCATTCTATTTTGGATTTTATTAATTTCTAAATATGAATTTGCAATTTTACTCATTGGAGAGTTTAGTGTTAAAATTCTATTTAAGGAATCCAATTTATTATTCTCAGCCTTAAATCTATTTTTTATATAGTTATTTAAACGTATATTTACATAATCTATTTCATTTAATATATCTGATTTCATTGGCACTGCAATTTCAGCTGCCTGAGATGGTGTAGCTGCTCTAGCATCTGAAACAAAGTCTGATATCGTAAAATCAACCTCATGTCCTACAGCAGATATAATTGGTATATTTGATTTAAATATTTCTTTAGCCAACTCTTCCTCATTAAAGTTCCATAACTCTTCTATAGAACCTCCACCTCTAGCTAATATAATAACATCTACTGAATTTACCTTGTTAAAGTATTTTATGCCTGAAATTATTTCTTTAAAAGCGCCTATTCCTTGCACCTTTGCCGGATATAGCACAAGTGATACTGTATCATTACGTCTTCTTGTTACGTTCTTAATATCATGAAAAACTGCACCTGTAGAAGAGGTTACTATTCCAATTCTTCTAGGAATTTTAGGTATTTCTTTTTTATTTTCCAAATCAAAATATCCAAGATTAGAAAGCTTTTCTTTTAATTTTTC
>CAMNZV010000269.1 GCA_946575275.1 uncultured Clostridium sp.
GCGCCAATGGTACTGCATGGGAGACTGTGTGGGAGAGTAGGACGTTGCCAGGTGAAAACTTATGGATCTTTAGCTCAGTTGGTTAGAGCAACCGGCTCATAACCGGTAGGTCCGGGGTTCGAGTCCCTGAAGGTCCACCATTTACGGGGGTATAGCTCAGTTGGGAGAGCACCTGCCTTGCACGCAGGGGGTCAAGAGTTCGAATCTCTTTATCTCCACCATATTAAAGTCATGTATGAGTATAGAAGCTGATACATGACTTTTTCTTTTATATAAAGTTATAAAAGAAATATTGTTGAATATATTTCTATATAATGTAATTACTTATATTAGGGGTGAAGTGTATGATAATGACAGTAGTTTGTCCTGAAGAAGGATGTTCAGGCAATTCTTTTTATATTGAAACAAAAGAAGATACAATATATGCTACATGTAAGAAGTGTGGATGTGAGCAGACATTCCATTCAAATTTATATGAATATGTTCTTGCATCTAGTTGTTCAGCTTGTAATAACAATACCTTTAAGGTTTTTAGAGATGTGGAAAAAAAAGATGTTTATGCAAAGTGTAATAAATGTGGGGCACCACCAGAGCAAATATATTTAGATTCAGATGGAATACAAGTTTCTTATGAAGCCAAGTTGTTACATGATGTAAAGAATTTAATGAATCAAATAGATCAAAGGATATGTAATTTGGAATTAAAAGTAGATTATATGGAAAAAAGTCAAGAGATTTTAGAAGAGTCCTTAGCCTATATTAACAAATATATAATCGAAAAAAATTAAGAGGAAATATTGATAAAAAAGAGAGGTACAAATGTGAAAAATAAAAAGGTTATGCCTTGGCTAATGCTTGTTGCATGGATGGGTTTTATTTTTATTATGTCAAATACAAATGGAACAAGGTCTTCAGAACAAAGTCAATGGGTAGTAGATGTATTAAGGTTTTTAGGGATAAACTTAGAGAGTTTTTTAGCAGAGCTTGCTACATTAATTGTTAGAAAATTAGCTCATTTTACGGAATATTTAATATTATATTTTTTATTTTATAAGGTTATTTATATGTATTTTGGTAAGGGTAAGGCATTATTAATTTCGCTTATGTTTGTTTTCCTATTTTCATGTACTGATGAATTTCATCAATTGTTTATACCAGGTAGGGATGGGAACTTTAAAGATATTTTAATTGATACAAGTGGAGGAATGTTCGGATTAATAATAATTTGTATTATTAATAAGATTAGAGATAGTAACAAGTCTATTTAAATTATGATATAATTTTGATAGTTGAAGAAGGATGGTACGAGTATGTTTATTAATATGGATAAGGGAAATAAAGGATATAGATATTTTCTAAACTTTGTTATAGTATGTTTGCTAATTTTATTGTTTATCTTAGTTAAGGGTAGCTATGATCAAATTGATAATTATAATTTAACTTACCATAATGTTATGATTGGAGTTGTAGCTATACTTTTCTTTATAGCACTTTTTATTTTAAAAGATAAAGTTAAACCTGAAAAGTTATTAATTGGGATTATGGTAATTGCATTTAGTGTAAGGATAGTATATGCTTGCACTACTAATAGTGTTCCAGTTTCAGATTTTGAGATAATGTTTGATACTGCAGGCAATGTAATAAAAGGTGATTATTCAAACTTTTGGGGGATTGGATATATTGCAAGATTTCCACATATTACTGTGCCAGTATTATATTTTGCACTGTTAAGATTTTTATTTTCAGGAAATGCTCTATTGGCAATAAAAATTATTAGTGTAATTGCTTCATCACTAAATTGTTTGATTTCATATTTAATAATTAAAGAAGTCTTTTTTGATAAATTTAAGGGTTTAGTTATTTCATTAATAATAGCTATTTATCCACCTTTAATAGTATATACAGCAGTATATACTACAGAAAATATTGCAATACCTTTATATCTACTTGGTATTTACTTGTTTATAAAGGCTATTAAAGCAAGTGGAAGTAATAAATTATTATTTTTTGCAGCAATGTCTATATCCTTTGCTAATTTATTTAGAATGGTTGGGCAAGTAATATTAGTAGCATTTATACTGTATGTGCTTATAAGCTATAAAGAAAAGCTTAAGAAAAAGATTATTACTATAGGAATACTTTTGTTAGGATTTTTAATTCCTCTTGTAACTGTTAGTAGCATACTTCATTATAGTGGGATAATAGAATTTCAATTATGGGGTGGAAGTGAGCCGTCTATTACCAATATTGTTAAGGGACTTAATATAGAATATGAAGGTAGATGGAACCCAGAGGATGCCTCAATACCAGAAGATTGTAATTTTGATTATGAATTAATTGAGAAAACTAGTAAAGATATCATTCATGATAGACTAACTAACACACCAGTTACAGAATTATTTAAGTTTTTTGTTAATAAATATAAGAGTCAGTGGAGTGTTGGGGACTTTTCAGGATCTTATTGGGCAGAACATAGTATTGAAGAAAGTCAAATTTATTTTAAGTATAGTGAACATGGAGTTTACTTTGGTCAAGTTTTTCATTTAATAATTATGATATTAGCATATATTGGCCTTTTTAACATAAAGGAAAATAGGAACAATAGAATATGTAGTTTATTTTATTATATTTTTTGTGGATATGGATTATTATATTTAATTAGTGAAAATCAAGCTAGATATGGATTTATAGTATGCTGGATTTTCGTATTTATGGCAAGCATAGGTATAGATTTAATTGAAAAATTGTTAGAAAGAATTAAGGTGAGAAGATGATAAAGTTTAGTGAAAAATTTACTTCATTTGTTTTATCAACACTTAAGGTACTTGTTGGTATTTTAATAATAGCAAGTTTTATAACACTAATTGGAAGATTATTAAATAGCAATATGTCAATAATACTTGTAGCATTTATATATTTATTTAATATTGCTTTTGGATATTACATTATTAATTCTAAATTATCAAATAATATAAAAATCAGTATTATAATAATACAAGGAATTATTCTTAGGGTACTTTGGGTATTTAATGTTAATACACAGTTAGCATCAGATTTTAATACCATGTATCAAAGTGCAACACAGCTCATCAATGGTGATAATAGCATGTTTGTTGGAACAGCATATATTGCAAGATTTCCCCACTCAACAGGGATGGTTTTATATATGGCACTTATGCAAATTATTTTTGCTTCCAATACAATTACTGCAATTAAAATTATAAATGTAGT
>CAMNZV010000270.1 GCA_946575275.1 uncultured Clostridium sp.
TCCGGTGCTTGGAATATTGTTAATTGGATTAATAATAACATTTTTAATTAATCCACCAGTAGGAGCATTAAATACATTAATGACAAACTCTTTAAACTCAATGGGAGAAAGTAGTAGTATACTTTTAGGGGCAATATTAGGAGGAATGATGGCAATTGATATGGGTGGACCTTTTAATAAGGCAGCATATGTATTTGGAACAGCTTCCTTAGCATCAGGTAACTATTTGATTATGGCAGCTGTAATGGCTGGTGGTATGGTGCCACCACTTGCAATAGCATTGTGCACAACATTCTTTAAAAAGAAATTTACAGATAAGGAAAGACAATCTGGAGTAACAAATTATATAATGGGATTATCCTTTATAACAGAGGGTGCAATTCCATTTGCAGCAGCAGACCCTGCAAGAGTAATACCATCTTGTGTTATAGGTTCTGCAATAACTGGAGGCTTAACAGCATTATTTGGATGTACATTAAGAGCACCTCATGGTGGAATATTTGTAACTCCAGTAATAGGAAATCCCTTTGGATTTATAGCTGCAATTGCAATAGGTTCAATTGTAGGGATGATTATTCTTGCAATATTAAAAAGGAATATTAAATAATAAATAAGACTATGGTGTTATATAATTTTAATAAAATGTATCCTATAGAGTAGACAGTTAAAAAAGTCTCCCCTATAGGATATTTTTATGTATAATAGAGAAAAGGCGGGAAATGGAGGAGTTAAAATGAGTAATAAAAATATTATCTAAAAATAAATATGTTAAAAATGTTAGTACGAAAAGAATGACTTATACTTACGAATTTAAGAATATTTTTATTGCAGAGAAAGAATTATTAAGAATAATCCAACACCTAGAAAGGGGACTGATAACGAAGAAATAGCATTAGCAACTAAGCATAAATTTATCATCATTAATGCAGTCATAGAAAATATAAACTTAAAAATATGGTTAGTTATTTATGTCAAATAGCTAAAGTTTCTAGAACAGGATATTATAATTATTTTGAATCAAAATCACAGGAGCATAGATTCCAGCGTGATAAGAAAGATGAATTAATTAGAGATAACATTTTAAAAGTCTATAATTCCATGGACGTTAGAAATAGCGGTTACAAATAAGATACGTATTTATCCAGATATGAAGATTGGGAAAATAGCATTTTGGTGTAATAAAGGTAAAAAGATGATGTATAAAGGAAAATATTTAAATTCCTAAAAGGTTATTGCATCAAGAATTGAGGAGGATTTTTAAGTGGAGATAAAAGCAATTTTTTTTGATTTAGACGGGACATTATATTTTAAAGGTGAGGCAATAGATGGTGCAATAGAAACAGTAAATAAATTAAGAAATAAAGGATATATTTGCAGATTTTTGACCAATACTGATTCTAAAACTCCAGCTGAAATATTGTATAAATTAGAAAAGATGGGGTTTGAAATAAGTTTAGATGAAATTTTTACTCCTGTTACAGCTTCGGTAAAATTTCTGCAGTGGAATAAAAAGCTAACAGTATATCCCTTAGTTTCAGACAATATTATTGATGAGTATAAAAATTTCAATATAGATATTAATGCAGTAGATTATGTAGTTATTGGAGATTGTAGAGATAAGGTTAGTTATGAAGAACTAAACAAAGTTTTTAAATTAATTAATGAAAATACAGAGATATTAGCATTGCAAAAAGCAAAATATTTTTACGATGATAGTGGTAGGAACTTAGATACAGGAGCATTTGTAGCCATGATGGAATATTCTACGGGGAAAATAGCTAAGGTTTTAGGGAAACCAAGCGAATATTTCTTTAATATACTGTTAAAAGACTTGGACTTGAAGGCAGAACAAGTATTAATTATTGGAGATGATATAACGACTGATATAGTAGGAGCAAATATAATTGGGGCTAAAAGTGCATTGGTGAGGACAGGAAAATATAATGACCAGAAGAATATTAGAGCAGCAACGGCAGATAATATAATTGATTCTATATTTGATTTGGGAAAAATATTACAAGAAGAGATTTTATGCCTTAGCCAAGAACACCCGTGATTTCAATCCTGGGATGAATTGCTACGACATATGCTGAAAGCATAAACCGTCTAACACCTGCAAATAAGTTATATTTTCGTTTAAATAATTAACACTATATTCAAAATTAACAAGTAAAGTGAGGTGAGATAAGTGATAAGAAAGAAAGCATATAAGTTTAGAATGTATCCAACTAAAAAACAAGCTGAATTAATAAATAAGACTATTGGTAGTTGTAGATTTGTTTTCAACTATTCTTTAGGTGTTCAAAAAACTAAAGACAATTATTGGAGCATAGTCGAAGAGATGGTTCAACAAGGATATTTTCAAGAAAACAATTGGAAAGGTGAATTTTTCAATAAGACTAATTCAATTAAAGATGTTGCCAAATTAAAGAAAAACTATGACTGGCTTAAAGAAGTAGATAGTATAGCATTACAGGCTTCTGTTGAAAATCTTGGTACTGGATATGATAAGTATTACAAGAAAACAGGTGGCAGACCTAAATTTAAATCTAAGAAAAATGAAATAAAATCATATACAACTAAATTAGTTAAAGCTAAAGATAATGCAAACATTGAAATCATAAGTAAGAGAATAAAATTACCTAAACTTGGATTAGTTAAGATAGAAAATTCAAGAACTGTTCAAGGTGATATTAAAAGAGTTACTGTTAGTAGAACTCAATCTGGTAAGTATTTTGTATCTATTCTTTGTGATGTAGATATTCAAGAATTACCTAAAGCAGATAAAAAAGTTGGAGTAGATGTGGGGTTGAAAACTTTTGCCGTTTGTTCTAATGGTTATAAGGAAGAAAACCCTAAACACTTTAGAAAAGCTGAAAGGAGACTTGCTAAACTTCAAAAGGACTTAGCAAGAAAAGAATACAACTCTAAAAACTATCACAAGAATAGGATAATGGTTGCTAAATTACATGAGAAAATAGCAAATCAAAGAATGGACTTCTTACAAAAATTTTCAACTAAGCTAATTAGAGAAAACCAATCAATAGCTATTGAAGATTTAAGAATTTCAAATATGCTTAAAAACCACAAACTTGCTAAAGTAATATCAGAAGCAAGCTGGGCTGAATTTAGAAGAATGTTAGAATACAAAGTAATATGGTATGGTAGAGAAATAGTGATTGCTCCATCAAACTATGCAAG
>CAMNZV010000271.1 GCA_946575275.1 uncultured Clostridium sp.
AATATAACCTAATATATTCAAAAAAATAATAGCTATTAAGTTTCCTTAATAGCTATTATTTGTAATTATTACATAAATCTTCTACTCATTCCACCATAAGAATCTTCTGCCATATTGAAAACTTTTTCACTTGCTTTTCTTACAGCTTTTTGAGTTTTTCTGTCTAGTTGTGGAACTACCATAATTCCAACAGTTGCTCCAACTACAAGTCCTGTAATCATTCCATTTACATATTTCATCACAAAACACCTCACAATAATATTTTCCTTAGTATTTTATGTTATATTATGTTTTTTACTCTATGAAATTATTCCCAATGCCTTTTTTGCTAATTTGTCTACAGCATCATTATATTTATCCCCAGAATGACCCTTTACCTTATTGAAGTTTATTTTTATTACTTTAATAAACTCTTGCATTTTGTTGTAATAATCTATTGTTAATTTCTTATTTCTATTCCATGTACCAAGAGCCCAATTTTCAATGCCTTGATAATCGTAGAATATTGTAACTTCCTTGTGGTTGTTTTTAATTGCATATTCTACTGCCTTTAATGCTCCAAGTACTTCTCCTGCTACATTTCTAAGAGGTACTGCATCTATATCTTCTCCTGCTCCATATTCTTCATATATTTCTTCTCCATCTAATAAAGCTATTAATCCATAAGAATAATTTGCTTTTTCCAAGGAAAAACTTCCATCAACATATATTGTTAGTCCATTTGTTATTTCACTTTCTTTACTTGGACCTCCATTTTCAAAAACCTTAAAGTATTCTAAAGCTTCTTCCTTTGTTTTAAAGCTTTTGTAAATTGCACCCTTGCATCCATGAACTTCACTTTTGCATTCTTCCCAAGTTGTATATATTTTAGAATTTGCTGTTTTACCCTTGTAAACTGCATAGTATTTCCCCATGTATTTACTCCTTTATAGTGTTTTTAAATCTGCAATTACATTTACTAATTTTTCTACATTTTTATATCCAGTAAATTCTGATATAAAATCTAATACATTTGTTAGTAATATAAGTAATTCATTTTCTCCTGGAAAGTTTTCAAGAAGAATTTTAATATCAACATCATTTACTATTTTATTTAAGGCAAAAAATATTACAGCTATATCATCAACCTTTCCTATGAATGGTATTTTATCTGGTAATATATCTGTTTTGAACATGGTATAAGCTAAAGTAGCTCCAATTGTTAGCTTTGTATTAATTTTAACTCTTTTGTCCTTTAAAAGCCTATAAATTAAAGATGTTATATCTGGCAAAACAAATAGGTAATCAGTATAACTTTTTGTTTTATCCTTTATTTTATTTTTAAGTATTTCTCTTCCTTTTGAATAATTATCAAAGGTTTTGTTTATTTCAAGTTCATTAAAGTCTACTTTTTGCTTTTCTTCTATTGGCTCTTCTATTTTTTCTTTAATAAGTTCACCCTTTATTGACAAATCAATATTAGATAGTTCTGCAATTATTTTTGTGTCTTTTATATATACATCTGATAGGTTTAAATCAACATAGGGTACATCATTTAAAATCTTTTTAAGATCAATATAAATGTTATCCTTATATTGATTAAAACCTTCAATTGGTATATATTTAACACCATATTTTAGTCCTAAACTTCTAAAGGCTCTAAATATTCCAAGCTTTGCAATCTTTAATTTTGATAGTTTTCCTTGAATTATACCATCCTTAACCCCAACTATATCAATACTTCCTTCAAAGTTTACTTTAATACCTTTAGTAAAACTACCTTTAACATTAATATTGTTATTAATATCAAGGCTATCAATACTTAACCCTTCAACTTGAAGAAATTCTTCTATAATACTCAAAACATCATCTCTTGAAACTTCTACAAGTACCTTTGAAATTTTCATATGCTCCTCCTACCTTGACTTTTTGTTACATTGTATATTACTTGGATTACATCCCTTTTTAATTAATATATTATATAGCTTTAGCTTTTTATCAAAGGGAATATCCTTTGTTTTGTACACCTTTTTAAATGTTTTTTCTAATCTTTCAAATTTTTCATCATATTTTGTAAGTGGTCCAAATTTAATTAGCCTTATAAAAACATCTAAATTCTTTTCAGTTGTTTCATTGTCAAGCTCTCTTTCCTTAATAGTTGTTATTTTGTTATATAACAATACTAAGGGTATAATTATAATTGGCAGCACTATCATTAATGCTAAAAACAAAACTAAAATTTTGTTAACTATATTCAAAAAACTCTCCACCTTTTATTATACATAATATTCTACATTAATAATTGTAATTGATAATTCTTCCATTAAGTTTATTACTGTGCCAATATTTGAGCTAATGGAACTTTTTATTATTTTGACTAAAGGTCTTAATGGGTAGTTAATAACGCTATCTATAACTATTGAAATCTCTCCTGTACTTAATTTTACTATTGTCCCCTTGGGATATGCAATTATAATTTGGGTAAATTTCTTTACTAATTTGTAATCAAAAATAGTACCAACATGGGCCATAATAAACTCTACTGCATCATTAATTGGAATTGCTCTGTATTTTGGCCTATCTGATGTTAGTTTATCATAAACATCTGCAATTGCAATTATCCTTGCATTTATACTTATTTCATTTCCTTTAAGTCCTTTAGGATATCCTGTCCCATCTACTCTTTCATGATGTTCTACTACTGCCTTTATAACAGAAGCTGGATAATCAAAATTTTTTATTAAATAATCATAACCTGCTTTAGTGTGGTACATAGACTCATTATCTTTACTAATAAATGTTTTGCCAATATCATGCATTAATGCACCTAAGGTAAGCTCAAGTAATTCTTCATTTGTAAATTCTAAACTTAACCCAATTACAATAGATATAACTGCAACATTAACAGAATGTCTATATGTATAATTATCTAAACTTTTTATATCTACTAAATTAATTAATGTGTCCTTATTTGATAATACACTATTTATTAATTCCTCTGCAATATTATTTATATCATAAATATTATTATAAGCCTTATGTTCCCTAATTTCATTAAAAGTTTCTCTAACAACTGAAATAAACTTATTTCTGATTTCTGGCTTAATTACATCTTCTATTTCATAAGCACTATATGGATCTTCAATATATATAGAAAATATATGTTGATTTGAAATTATATCCAATAAACTTTTAGTTAGTTTGACACCTTTTGTAAGT
>CAMNZV010000272.1 GCA_946575275.1 uncultured Clostridium sp.
TATGCGTGAAACATTTACTTTCCTTGCTGCAAAAATAGGACTAGGTTTTCCCTTCCCGTACGGCTTTAAATTATTTATGTCAGATACTATTTCTTCATTAATACTTTCAATGGAAAGTGGTGAGTCTATTTTTATAACCTTTAATATATCATCATCTGTCAAAGGACAATCTTTAATTAATGCTTCTCTAAGAGATTTTATATTATCCTCCTTAACTGAAAGTCCTGCCGCCATGGTATGACCGCCAAACTTATATATTAAATCCTTATGTTTGTTTAATTCATCGTACATGTTATATCCATCTATGCTTCTTCCTGAACCCTTTGGCATATCTTTACCCTCAGTTAAAATTATAGTAGGAAGGTTATATTTTTCTCTTATTCTACCTGCAACTATACCTGCAATACTTTCATGTACTTCTTTATCATAAACTAATATTACCTTTTCTTTATTGGTATCTACACTAATATTCTTTTTTATTCTTTCTAAGCTTTCTAGTGTTAATTCTTGCCTTTGTGCATTTAACTCAAAAAGACTTTTTGCAAGTTCTTTTGCCTTATTTGCATCTTCTTCAATTAAAAGATTTACAGAAAGATCAGCTGTTTCAAGTCTGCCTGTTGCATTAATACAGGGACCTAAAACAAACCCAAAATGATATTCTTCAATATTTTTATCCTTTAAATTATTAACTTTTAATAATTCTAAAATACCTAAATTAGGTTTTCTATTAATATTCCTTAATCCCTCTTTAACAATTATTCTATTTTCATCAAGTAATTCTACCACATCACAAACAGTAGCTATTGCTGCATATTGGAATAATTCATTAATAATATCAGTTTTGTAAGACATTTCCTTAAAAATCTCCATTGCAAATTTCAAGGCTATTCCTGCCCCGCATAAATCCTTAAATTCGTAAGGGCAATCTATCTGCTTTGGATCTATAACACAATCTGCATTTGGAATCTTATATACCTTTTTATCATCCTCTATAATAAATGGAATATCGTGATGATCTGTAATTATAACCTTTAATCCTAATTCCTTAGCATAATTAATCTCTTCAGTCGCTGAAATACCATTATCACAAGTTAAAATATATTCTGCTCCCTCTTCCTTTAGTATCCTAATCCTATTAGTATTCATTCCATAGCCTTCATCTTCCCTATTTGGAATATAATAAGTAAAATTTGCCCCTAAGGCTTTTAATGTCCTATATAAAATAGCTGTGCTACTAACTCCATCACAATCATAGTCACCATAAATAACTATTTTCCTTTTATTTATTATTGCCTCTTTTATTAAAGCTACACCTTTTTTCATATCCTTCATAATTGAAGAATCACGTAACTGTTTTACTGTCCCATTAACAAATAGGTTAGCCTTATCCTTTGAGCTAATACCCCTATTTACCAATATTCTTGTTATTAATGGATGCATTTCAATTTCACTATTTAATTTTACGAACTCATTTTTTCTATTAATAACTATCCATTTTTCTTTCACAATTAGCTCCTTATTTACTTATTTTCAAGTAAAAAATCATACATCATTGCCTTGCTTAAATCCTTATAAGAATCATTTCCTAAAGCTTCAAGTATTTTAAAAGAAAATTCTATTGCAGTTGCAGGTCCTCTACTTGTAATAATATTAGAATCTAAAACAACATTTTCCTCTTCAATGTATGTTGCCTCCTTAAGCTCATCTTCAAAGCCTGGATATGATGTTATATTTTTATTCTTAATAACATTAGCCCTTCCAAGTACTATTGGTGCTGCACAAATTGCTGCTATTAATTTATTGTTATCATTGAAATATTTCACTATTTCTATTACTTTTGCATTTTCTTTTAAATTTATAGACCCTGGCATTCCACCTGGAAACACAATTAAATCATAATCCTTAATTTCATCACATATAATTTTATCCCCATGTACTATAATATTATGAGCTCCTTTAACAATAAGACTATCTAAGGTTACCATTACACAATTTTCACCAGCTCTTCTTAGTACATCAACTACAGTTAGCGCTTCAATTTCTTCAAAACCCTCAGCTAGAAACACTGCCACATTCTTCATAATTTTACCTCCCAATATTTTTAATTTCATCACCATGTTCTACAATCATGATATTATTTCCTCTACCTGCCCTATTTTGAACCTTTACTTCACTTATTAATAATTCTTTAGTCTTTTTATTCATTGTCGTAAGCTTTAATTTTTCCTTTTGAATACTATCTGTAGATTCTATTAAGGAATATCCATAAACAACATTATCACCCTCTTTTAAGCTTATTCCAGTAACTCCAGAAGTTATTTTTCCACTTGGATTAACAGTAGAGGAATTAAACTTAATTGCCATGCCTTTTTTTGTTATTATAACAATATTTCCAAAGTCTATTGGTGCAATATCTACAGCTATAATTTTATCATCTTCATTTTTAAATTTATATATTTGCTGATTTGAAAATTCAGATTCTAAATCCTTAAGCAGAAGTTTTTTAACAAATCCTTCCTTTGTAAATATAATTACTCCTCTGTTTTCATCAAACTCACTTACTGAAAATATTGCAACAATTTTTTCATCTTCTTTAAATTCATTATAAATTAAATTAATATCTATTTCATAGTTTACCACTTCTTGAATCATAAACCCATCTACTTGAATGACTTTACCGTAATTTGTAAATAGCAATACTTTGCTTAATGTATTTGTATTTACCTTTAACAATTCCCTGCCATTAGTCTTCCCAAAGGATTTTAGCTTGCCCCGTGATGTTACACCTATTGTAAATTCTAATACTTCTATTGAATCAGCCTCTTTAATATTTACAATTTCTTCATTAGAAGAAATATTAACTAATTGTACTCCAACAAAATTCCTTTGAACATCCTCTAATAATGGTACTTTAACATTAAACTTAAAGCCTAGTTTTGTTTCAATTCTTAGATACTTGTAACTAGGATTTAAATCAACCCTTATTAACTTTTCATTCTTTCTTAGCCTTGTTGCTTGCATTTTTGAATAATTAGTATTAAATTTATCTAAAGTACAACGTTTGATAGATCCTTGATTTGTAATAAATATTAAGGAATTAGAACTATCAAAATCTATTGTTGAAATTAGCCCTACTATTTTTTCATTATCTAGATTTATATTTTTAATAATTGTATCTATTCTTTCCCCTTTTTCCC